>JAHHII010000008.1 GCA_019358855.1 Timaviella obliquedivisa GSE-PSE-MK23-08B
TCCGGGCGGCCGAGGATCCGGAGTTTGAGACGTTTTACACGAAGAACATTTTGTTAAACGAGGGCATCCGGGCCTGGATGGCACCTCAAGACCAGATTCACGAAAACTTTATCTTCCCTGAAGAGGTGCTGCCCAGAGGCAACGCTCTCTAAACATTTAGCTTCGTTAAATTTAGATTTTTGCCTCCTTCCATGGGGGCTTTTTCATGGCGATCGCTAACCTTCTCTAACAACCAATGTAGCTCCTCGGCTTTTAAATTCCTGTGTTATCTTGTAATAGGTGTATTACACAGGATGTAATACCCGCTGAGTGCTTGACACTCTTCTGTTCTACAAGCCGTTTAGAAATTCAGGAGGTGATGCTTATGTCAGATAGTAGTAAATGCTTGGGTCTTCAAATTGACGTGAGCTGGCTGTGTGCTGGGGCTGCTCTCTAGCAGTAAGGTCATCTTTTTTGAGAGAGTTTCACTAACTTCCTTAAGAAAGCTGGGTTGGCTTTTAGAGTCCCTCCCAGCAGTCTAGGTCAATTAAAGACCCGCTACACCGCTCCTATCCTTGTGTTTAGGCTTTTGTCTATTCGCGTCTGGTAGGAGCGGATAGTTTTTTAAACCTAAATTTTTGTATGATGCCATCTCTTACCCAGAGACAGCATTTTTGTTTGTGGGGTCTATCTACGGATGCATAGCAGAAATGATATTTCGGTATGAGCTAAACCTTTTTCCTAGAAGTTTCACTTTTGCTCTAAGAGGCTTTTGAGTAACATGTAGAGGTCTAAATTTGCAACCTAGTATAGGAATTGAAGGCGTGTATAAAATACCTTCTATTAACCTTAAAAAAACTCACTATCTTGTAAGTCAACTGACTTTTCTAGACTACTTAGTTTATAAGTTCTTAACTTTTAATTAATTCATTGAGCCTTGTCTAGGTCATGAATACTGTCCTGAATAATGTATTTTCTTTAATCTAGGTTATTTTTAGAAGAATGACTGATGAAGAGTAGTGCCATACGTTATGTTGACGCTGTTTAATCCGTTTATGCCATCATTTCAGTTGTTGCTTGGACGACATGGTTTCAGAATTCCTTAGTGTTATTCTCTGGGGTGAAATGCTCTGAGCTTTTGAGCATTTCTTAATTTATTAAGGTGTGAGGAAATGATGAATAAAGTTTTATGGAGCACACTGCTGGCATCTCCTGCATTTCTTGTTGCTACGCTGTTTACAGCAGTGCCCGCGATCGCTATTGAAGCTGAAGTCCAACTCAGCGGAGCTTCTACTTCTGATGTACTAGCCTCAGTTTCATTGCCTAAAGTGGCTGCGGTACAAGTTAGCGAGGCAGCCGCTGTCATCGCTCCAGTGCCTGCCCAAGTGGCTCAGATTTCTGCTCCAGTTGCCCCTGCTCCCTCCAACGTTGACTCGCTCAATCAGGTTGTTGAATATAGCAACGAAGGCAACAACGGTCTGGCACAAGCCGGTGGGTTGACCATCGATCGCCTCTCCGATGTCCGTCCTAGCGACTGGGCATATACTGCGTTGCAAAACCTGGTTGAGAAGTATGCGTGTATTGTGGGCTATCCTAACCTGACATACCAAGGGAACCGGGCGTTGACGCGCTACGAGTTTGCAGCGGGTTTGAGTTCGTGCCTAGACCGGATCAGCGACCTGATTGCAGCGAGCACGGCTGACTTAGCGACCGCGGAAGACCTGGCGACGCTCCAACGCTTGCAAGAAGAGTTCGCTGCTGAACTGGCAACCCTACGCGGCAAGGTGGATTCTTTAGAAGCTCGGACTGCTGAGTTAGAAGCAAACCAGTTCTCTACCACGACAAAGCTGGTGGGTGAGACCGTTTTTTCAGTCAGTGACATTTTTGGCGGTGGTAACGATAGCACCGAGAATGATCTGGGTGATATCAATGAAACAACTTTCCAATATCGGACTCGTCTAAACTTTGATACCAGCTTCACCGGTCGAGATCAGTTGAGAGCCCGTCTTCAAGCAGGTAACTTTAACCGATTTGTCACCACCGATCCTGCAACTTCTTCCTCGCTGTTAGGCAACGAAGGACGGCTGGGTTATGACACGGGCACAAGCAACGCCCTTGAGCTTGATGACTTATACTATCGCTTCCCAATTGGCGATAAGGTTACTGCTCGAATTGTTGCCAATGCGGGTGCTTTCAACGATATCGTCAACACGGTTAGCCCCTTTAGTTCAAGCGGTACGGGTGCCCTTTCTCGGTTTGGTCGGTTTAACCCTATCTACCGTGCTCCGAGCGTCAACGCAGGAGCGGCTACAAGTATTCAGTTCAATGACCAGATTACGCTTCAACTGGGCTACCTAGCTGGCGAAGCAGAACGTTCTGGTAGTGGTGCCGGTTTGTTCAATGGTAACTATGGTGCAATTGGTCAACTAACCTTGACCCCCTTTAATCGCTTGACTTTAGGTCTTACCTACATCAATGCCTACGTTCAGGGAAGGGACAGCGCCGGCAGCTCTATTGGCAACAATACTGGAACAGGCAGTTCTCTGGCTCGTGTATCAATTGGGAGACCTCTGTCGATCAACTCCTATGGCGTTGAGGCTAACTTTAAGGTGTCGAGCGGACTCCAAGTTGGTGGCTGGGCAGGTTACTCTCACATCCGCGCCATTGGGGTGGGTGATGCTGATGTTTGGAACTATGCTCTAACGGTTGCACTTCCTGATTTAGGTGGTAGAGGCAACCAATTAGGTATTGTTGCAGGTATTCAGCCTCGCTTGACGGGTGCCGATGCAGAAGTTGGCGACCTCCTCTCTGGCGATCGCAGAAGTGATCCAGATGTTGGTCTTCACCTTGAGGGTTTCTATCGTCTTCGGCTTAGTGACAACATCAGTATTACTCCTGGTGTGATTGTTTTGACTGAGCCGAACCACAACAGCAACAATGATACTGCTGTCATTGGGGTCGTTAGAACCACGTTTAGCTTCTAAATTGATCTAGCGGAGTTGGCAAATTATGTTCAACTCCGCCTTTTTTGAGAAAAAGATCTTCACTCCTAAGCCTTAATCTGCAAGGCTTTTCGTTAATTAAGTTTAAGTTTTCTTTGAAGCTACCCTTGATCGATCGAATTTCTTTAGCGTAGAATGTTACTCAGAGTCATTCTTGATTTAGGTGTGAGGAAAATTTTTATGTTATCTAAAGTTCTTTGGAACTCTCTTCTAGCTACGCCAGCGCTGCTCGGCGCGGCTTTGATCGTTTCTTCTTCTGCGATCGCGGCAGAAACTCAGCCTTCCACAAAAGCTGATGTATTGCTAGGCGACGTTACAAGTTTACACATTGATTCTGTGGCTGCTCCTGAAGTTGCTCCAGTCCAAATCAGCGCTGTTCCTACTGCTGAATTAGCTCCTACAGCTTCAACAGATGCACCTGCAGAGATGGCTCCTATTGCACCTACCCAAGTGGCTCAGATTTCTGCTCCAGTTGCCCCTGCTGCTCCAGTTGCCCCTGCTCCCTCCAACGTTGACTCGCTCAATCAGGTTGTTGAATATAGCAACGAAGGCAACAACGGTCTGGCACAAGCCGGTGGGTTGACCATCGATCGCCTCTCCGATGTCCGTCCTAGCGACTGGGCATATACTGCGTTGCAAAACCTGGTTGAGAAGTATGCGTGTATCGTGGGCTATCCTAACCTGACATACCAAGGGAACCGGGCGTTGACGCGCTACGAGTTTGCAGCGGGTTTGAGTTCGTGCCTAGACCGGATCAGCGACCTGATTGCGGCGAGCACAGCAGACCTAGCGACCGCCGAAGACCTTGCTACTCTACAGCGGCTTCAAGAAGAGTTCGCTGCTGAACTGGCAACTTTGCGTGGTCGCGTTGATTCTTTAGAAGCTCGCACTGCTGAGTTGGAAGCAAACCAGTTCTCCACTACCACCAAGCTGAAGGGTGAAACTATCTTCATCGTTGGTGTACCTATTGATGAAGACGATGCGTTTGATGATCAGCCTCTTGCTGGCTACCGAGTTCGCTTGAACTTTGATACTAGCTTCACTGGCGACGACCTCTTGAGAGCCCGTCTTCAGGCCCGTGATATCGATAGATTTGATGGATTTGGCGGAACGAACTGGACAATTGGTTCAGGTGTAGGCGATAACATCACTCTAGACAAGCTCTACTACACCTTCCCCTTAGGCAACAGCGTTGATGTGACGGTTGCGGCTCAAGGTTATGCTGATTCTGACTGGGTTGCCAGCAGTATTACTCCTTTGGATAGCGATGGTGGCGGTTCTATCGGCAGCTTTGGTAGTCCTCCCGCCTATGACTTTATTCCAGGAAGTGCAGGCTTAGGTGCGATCGTTCAATTATCAGATAACTTCAGCCTTGATTTTGGCTATTCTGCTGCTGAAGCAGAACGCTCAAGCCCTGGCGCAGGTCTGTTCAACGGAGACTACGGTATCATCGCTCAGTTAACCTACCTTAGCGATTTCTTGGATGCTGCCCTAGTTTATGGAAATGGTTATAGTGGCACTGGCTTCACTAACGGTGGTTCGGGTGGACCTGCTATTGCTAATACCTACGGTGCTTTGGTCAACTTCAAGTTTGGTGACTTTGAAGTTGGTGGTAACGCTGCCTATATTCCAATTATTGATATTGGCAACAACAGCTACGATGTTTGGAGCTACCAAGCAACCTTGGCAATTCGTGACTTGGGTGGTAGTGGTAACATGCTCGGTGTGTTGGCAGGTGTTGCTCCTTACGATTCTGACCTAGCTTTGGGTCTAGATGATGACAACTCATTTGTTGGAGAAATCTTCTACAAACTTCAGTTGAGTGACAATATTTCTGTTACTCCTGGTCTGATCTACATTGACAGTCCTGGTAATGACAGTGCTAATGACTCAACTTTCGTTGGCGCACTAAGAACAACCTTCTCGTTCTAAGCTACGAGTTAGGGTTTAATCTAGAACTCTTTGGGGTTCCAGGTAAACATAAAGAAGCTCAAGCTTTTCCATAAGCTTGAGCTTCTTTATGTTTGAAAAACTTAACCCTACAAACCCCACTGTAGAACCGGGGTATACTAAAAGAGTAGTCTTATCTTCTCTCTTTCTACCTGTGGAACTCTCCTGCAAAAGTGAATATGCGCTGCTAGCTCTTCTAGAACTGACTGCTTGTTACAGCAATGGTGAACCTTTGCAAATCCGACAAATAGCAATAGAACAAAGCATTCCCGATCGCTATCTCGAACAACTCTTGGCGACCCTTAGGCGGGCAGGGCTTGTTCGGAGCCAACGAGGTGCAAAAGGAGGATACATTTTGGCTAGAGAGCCTTGGAAAATTACTCTTTTTGAGGTTGTGAAGTGCATAGAAGGGACCGATTCTCAACCGCATGATCCCCATCGAGAGCCTAAATCTGTAGAAGGTACTGTCATTCGGGAAGTTTGGCAAGAAGCAGGTCAAGCCTCGGATGTAATTTTGCAAAGGTATACGCTACAAGACATTGCTGAGAAGCGAGAAGCAAGACAGCGACTAGATATCATGTATTACATTTAATCAATTTCATTTTTCGTTCCTCACCTCCTTTTGTGAACTATGCGAATTGCTAACAACATCACTGAATTAATTGGTCGCACTCCATTAGTACGTCTGAACCGCATTCCTCAAACTGCGGGGTGTGTCGCTCAAATTGTGGTAAAGCTAGAGGGAATGAATCCATCTGCATCGGTGAAAGATCGGATTGGGATTAGCATGATTGAAGATGCAGAGCAGAAGGGACTGATTTCGCCAGGGAAGACGATTTTGGTTGAACCCACTTCTGGCAACACAGGGATTGCGCTAGCAATGACAGCGGCAGCAAAAGGTTATCAATTAATTTTGACGATGCCAGAAACTATGAGTTCTGAGCGACGGGCAATGTTGCGAGCTTATGGGGCAAAGCTAGAGCTAACTCCCGGCATTGAGGGTATGGGCGGCTGTATTCAACGAGCACAGCAAATTGTCAATTCTTTGCCTGATGCTTATATGCTGCAACAGTTTAGCAATCTGGCGAATCCAAAAATTCATCGTGAGACTACTGCCAACGAGATCTGGGAAGACACCGAGGGACAAGTTGATATGTTAGTAGCAGGCGTGGGTACAGGCGGCACGATTACAGGCGTAGCTGAAGTTTTGAAGCAGCGAAAGCCTAGTTTCAAAGCGATCGCTGTTGAACCTGCCAATAGCTCTATCCTATCGGGTGGGCGACCAGGGCCTCATAAAATTCAGGGGATTGGAGCGGGGTTTGTACCTCAAGTTTTAAAGGTAGAGTTGATCGACGAAGTGATTACCATTAGTGATGATGAGGCGATCGCGTATGGTCGTCGCTTAGCGCGTGAAGAAGGACTGCTGTCTGGGATTTCTACAGGTGCAGCTTTGGCAGCAGCGACTAGAGTGGCTTGCCGTTCTGAAAACGCAGGCAAGCTAATTGTGATGATTCAGCCTAGTTTTGGTGAGCGTTATTTGAGCACGCCACTGTTTCAAGATCCAGAATTAGTAGCCTCCACTGTTTTAGGATAGGAGAGAATGCCGATAAAATAGGCATATGTCAAAATCGAATCACTATACTACTCTAGAGGTTAGCCAGACAGCAAGTCAGGCAGAGATTAAGCAAGCTTACCGTCGCCTTGCTAAACAGCTACATCCTGATACAAATTCATCGTCTGCCAGTCATGAGCAAATTGCGCAACTGAACGTTGCTTATGAGATTTTAGGTGATCCGTTTAAACGACAGTCCTACGATCGCCAAATTAACCACGCATCCAAAGCTGCTGGATTTGACCCTGCTGCCCGCCGCCCTACCCGTCAAGAACGAACTGCTGAAGCACAAAAACGATATCGACAGCGGCAAAGTAGTCGAGATAGCGATGAGCTTTTCAAGCTTTGGCTAAAGCAGGTTTATCAACCCATTATCCGATGGCTAAATCTGGTTCTTAAGCCTTTAAAGTCTCAGATTAATGCCCTTGCGGCTGATCCTTTTGATGACGAATTGCTAGAAGCATTTCAGGCTTACTTAGAGGAATGCAGGGATTATTTGCAAAAAGCACAACAAGCTTTTAGTTCCAGACCCAATCCTCCTAATTTAGCTGGAGTAGCAGCGCATCTGTACTATTGCCTGAACCAGGTCAGCGATGGAATCGATGAGCTAGAACGGTTTACAACCAGTTATGACGATCATTATCTTCATACTGGGCAAGAACTATTTCGGATCGCCACTGGGCTGCGTCGAGAGGCACAGGCTGCGGTCAGGGAGATCGCTTAAGCAGCCGTTGGCATCGATCGCTCATCTAATACAGCTTGATAAAATCCTTGTAATTGTCGTGTTGCTGCTGCCCAGCCCCATTGCTCTGCCTCCATCCGAGCATTTTGTCGCAGCGTTTCCCGTTCGTCTGCGTGGGAGAGGAGGCGCTGGGTCGCGGCGATCGCACCTCCTTCGTCCTGCGGATCGAACAAGTAACCATTGGCTCCATCCGAGATAATATCCGGAATCCCTCCAGCATTGGCTGCAATGACGGGACAACCTGCTGCCATGGCTTCCAACAGCACCAAGCCCAAAGTTTCTGTGCGAGAAGGAAAGATAAAAGCATCGGCAGAAGCGAAGGCAGAAGCGAGGGTTTGCCCGGTCATGTAGCCAACAAAATAAGTAGGCGTATCAGCAAAATGTTTCTCAAGTTCTTGGCGGTAGGGTCCGTCGCCTACCAGTGCTAATCGAGCACCGGGAATCGATTGAAGGACGGGTTTAATGCGATCGATTTCTTTTTCTGCTGAAAGACGACCCACATAAAGCAAGAGTGGGCTTTCAGGATGCCCTTGGGTAAGATGCGATCGCATTTCTGGGCTGCCCAGATTAGGCTGAAATAGCTCCGTATCAACTCCTTTTTGCCATACCGCAACCCGCTCAATGCCATGACTCGTCAGCGCCTCTTGCATAGCAGTAGAAGTACAAAGATTGATTTGCGCCTGATTATGAACCGCCTTTAGGAGTTCCCAGAGTACACCCTCCAACATTCCTAGACCATAGTGCTCCAGATACTTGGGTAAATGGGTATGGTAAGACGCAACTAGGGGCACATCTAACGACTTGGCATAATACAAGCCCCCCAAACCCAGCACTGCTGGATTCACTAAATGAATCAAGTCGGGCTGAAACGTTTCTAAAACTTGGCGCATGGATGGACGAGGCAGCGCCAGCTTCAGTTCAGGATAAAGAGGCAACGGAAACCCAGGAATGCCATAAATCTTGGCTCCCTTATATTCTGTGAGTCCGCCGTCTGGCGAGATTACTAGCACCTGATTCCCTAGTCGTTGTAAATGATCAACCGTATGACTCAAGCGAGTCACAATTCCATCGACTTTAGGCAGAAAAGTTTCGGTAAACAGAGCAATTCGCATAAGTAAGCTGGCTCTTAAGGGCGCTTTGGGCTGATATTTTAAGACCGTTGAGCAGGCTGAGTCGAGCAAGTGCAGAGGTCATGAATGCCAATGGATAAGAGGGCAGTAAAAAATAGGTGCTGCTTTCACTATATGCAGCACCGAGTGAAACTACCTGCAATAGCAATATTCAGGGCTTGTCATGATTACCAATTTATCGTTTCCACTTTACTTTAGGCAAAATCTGCGTCTCATCAACGCGGCTCTTGTACTTGACACTGAAATTCAGCAGCGAGTCTAACAGAGAATCGGAGAGGAAGTGAGGCTGTAACCCTAGATCAAGCAGATTAGTATTTTTGGCATTGAAGTAGTGTTCTTCCATCTCGACACGAGGATTTTCTAGATGAGTCACTTCTACATTTAATCCCAATGTAGTTCCGGCTTTTTTAACCATCATTGCCAAATCGCCGATGCCAAAGAGTTCGGTAAATTGGTTGAAGACGCGGAATTTGCCGGGGTCTGCTGGAGTGGCGATCGCCAATTCCACGCATCGCACCGTGTCTCGGATATCTAAAAATGCTCGGGTTTGTCCACCTGTTCCATAGACCGTTAACGGATGCCCGATCGCCGCCTGAATGCAGAAGCGATTCAGAGCCGTCCCAAACACCCCGTCATAATCTAGACGGTTGATCAGCAATTCATCCATGCCTGTTTCTTCAGTTAGCACTCCATAAACTACCCCCTGGTTCAGGTCAGTAGCTCGCAGCCCCCAAACCTTACAGGCAAAGTGAATATTGTGAGAATCATGCACTTTGCTGAGGTGATAGAACGAACCAGGCTGCTTAGGATAGGGCAGCGTATCTTTGCGTCCATTGTGTTCAAGAGTAATAAAGCCTTCTTCAATGTCAATATTAGGAGTGCCGTACTCGCCCATGGTGCCAAGCTTAACCAAATGGCAGTCGGGAAAGCTTTCGCGCATGACATACAAAAGATTGAGCGTGCCGACCACATTATTAACCTGGGTCAAAACGGCGTGCTCTCGATCAATCATTGAAAAAGGAGCCGATCGCTGTTCACCAAAATGCACAACGGCTTCTGGCTCAAACTGGTGCATGGCTCGACTTAGGAACTCGTAGTTCGTAATGTCGCCAACAAACAAATCAATCTGCTTGCCCGTCAGGTCTTTCCAGCGTTGAATCCGAGACTGAATCGGGGCGATCGGGGTTAACGTTTCGACGCAAAGCTCCATGTCCCAGTGCCGCCGAACCATGTTGTCTAGGATACCAACTTCGTAACCTCGATTGGAAAGGTACAATGCGGTTGCCCAACCGCAGTAGCCGTCACCGCCAATAACTAGGACTTTCATCTGCTTGCGTCTATTTCTACGGGTACTCCGCTAAATCTACCAGGTTTGTGCCCTCGTATCTCACTCTAATAAATTGTTCATCGCAAAATATCTATCCAAATGCTTTCAGATAATGGTTTCGCTAAAGTTGCAATCTCCCGGGTCTACTTTGTGCAGAGACACGTAGAGATTAAGGTAATAAAAAAGGCACTGACTCAGTGCCTCCAGGGATTTCTTAAAGTCTTAATCGACGTTTATAAAGCGCCTGATTGCACAAACATATAGCCTATAAAGCCGACACAGACGACAACTAAGAGTAAGGTCATCAACACAGATTCACCTAAATGCTTTGACGCTTTCATAAGTTCTTCCTTTGTCTATTTGATGAAATCAATTTATTAAGATGTATCGAGAATAACAGTATTTTAAATAAAGCTACAGAGTGTTACGACTTCTTAAACAAAGGTTAACTTTCTTAAAAAAGATGAGCGATCGCCCTTTAATGAACGCGATTTATGAGAGCCATAAACAAAAATTCTTTATCCTTTTCGGCGGGTTACTTTCGGAGGATATTTTCGTTAATTCAATCCTTAAAATTCTAAAAAATGTCCGTTTAATTACTAACAAACTGCTTTCTGAAGGAAATTTGTTTTTTAAGGAAAACCTTATCAACTTCAGTTAATTTATTCATTTATATGAAGTTCTCGTAAAGCTTTGAAGCTCAAATTTGCTTTGATCCAGGGTGAAGTTATATTTTTATGTACAAACACGGATGTTTTTTGGGTATTAACGATGACCCATTACGGAGTTTCAGATCCTGCGTCTGCAATTAGTTCTTATCTTATGCTGGGTGAGCTACCTTCCGTGTTTAAGCTTCTGGCTCCCCATCGGTCTGTGAACAGTGCCTTGAAGCGATTGATTGACATTGTTGGGGCGATCGCTGGAATGATGATCCTGGCGATGCTGTTTCTCCCGATTACGATCGCTATTCGGGCTGAAAGCCCTGGCTCAGTACTTTATAAACAAACGCGCTATGGATTACAAGGTCGTCCTTTTACCTTATTAAAATTTCGTTCGATGGTAAAGGATGCAGATCGACTGAAGACGCTAGTACATAACGAAGCTGAAGGTCTAATTTTCAAGAACGAGCAAGATCCGCGCATCACTCGTATTGGTAGACTATTGCGACGGACCAGCTTGGACGAGGTGCCCCAGTTCTGGAATGTTTTGGTTGGAGAGATGAGTCTGGTCGGCACCCGTCCGCCCACCCACGATGAAGTGATTCACTACACCGATCGCCACTGGCAGCGGCTGAATGTTAAGCCAGGACTGACAGGACTCTGGCAAGTGAGTGGGCGATCGGAAATTAAAGACTTTGAAGAAATTGTTAGTTTAGACCTGCAATATCAGGCGCTCTGGACACCCACATACGATTTGCAAATCATTTTGAGAACTTTTGGGGTGTTGCTAACCAAGTCCGGAGCTTGCTAAAAGTGAAGCTAGGCTAGCTTTAACTTCTATCAAACAGAGTCATTTAAGAATGGATGAGGGCGCTATTCTTATAGCATCAAGACCTTAAGGAGATTTACCATGCAGTTCAATCGGCAGTTGGGCAAAGTGGTCAAGTCTAATACTCACTGCGACTACGTGGTCCAGTTGGATGACAAAATTGATGTCGATTATCCTCCTCAAGCCGATGATTACGGATTTGGGTGCTTCGTTAAGCTTGAAGAACCAACGGTTAGAAACTGGGCAGTCGGCATTATCTACAACTCTCAGTTGATGAATCCTCTGTTTATGAGCAATGGCCCTCGTCTTTCTAGCGAACCTGACCCCCTGTTTACCCCCGATTTAATTTCAGAAACGCGCACACTTTTAGGAATTGTGCTGATTGGGGCAATGGTAGAAGACGACGGCTTGCTCTACGGCGTTCATGGCATTCCGCGCGTGGTTGTTCCGGTCAACACGCCTGCGTTCTTAATGAACTCTGACGAAATTTACCGCTTTCACTTGAACCGTAACCAAAAGCCCCAGTTTTCTTACTACAGTCATTTGCTCCGCTTTGGAGGAAGCTTTGCCTCGCAGCTTACTCAACAGGTTTTGAACGAGTTGGCAGAGAGCCAGCTATTTAATGGCGCTGAGCAACGAGCATTGGAAATTTTGTGCAAAGAGTTGGCTTGGAAAAATACGATGGGCGCAATGCGATAACTGCTTCTCTATGAGAGATTTGGGTGATGAGTATGCTTTCAGAGCAAGGATTTGGTTAGGCGGGCGATCGCTATGCTAACCTTAAAAAGCTGTCAAAATTTTCCATAACACCTATGGTTTCGGGTGTTTCTGAAGCTTCCAACCGAATTTTCAGAAGTGCGCCTAGGTGGAGGAATAACCCGAATGGAGTTACAAAAATTATGCCCGTTGTTTCTTTGGCTCAATTACTAGAGTCTGGTGTTCACTTTGGTCACCAAACCCGCCGTTGGAATCCTAAGATGTCTCCTTACATCTACACTTCCCGTAACGGTGTTCATATTATTGACTTGGTGCAAACTGCCCAGTTGATGGAAGACGCTTATGTTTATTTACGCACTGCCTCTGAGCAAGGTAAGAAAGTTTTGTTTGTTGGCACCAAGCGGCAGGCAGCCGGAATTATTGCCCAAGAAGCGCTGCGCTGTGGCTCGTACTTTGTTAACCAACGCTGGTTGGGTGGGATGTTAACCAACTGGACAACCATCAAGACCCGGGTCGATCGCCTTAAAGAATTAGAGCGTCGGCAAGATACGGGCGCACTTGACCTGTTGCCTAAAAAAGAAGCGGCGGTTTTACGTCGTGAGCTAGAAAAGCTTCAGAAATATCTCGGCGGCATCAAAGCAATGCGGAAGATTCCTGATATTGTTTTGCTGGTGGATCAGCGGCGCGAGTACAATGCCGTGCAAGAGTGCCAAAAACTCAATATCCCGATCGTATCTTTGCTAGATACAAACTGCGACCCAGACACCGTTGATGTTCCTATTCCGGCTAACGATGATGCAATTCGGTCTATTAAGCTAATTGTGGGTCGTTTGGCAGATGCCATTTACGAAGGTCGTCATGGTCAACTTGAGGTTGAAGAAGACTACGATGACGAAGAGTACGATTATGACGAAGGCGATTTTCCCGCTGATGAAGAGGAAACTGAGGAAGCGTAAATAAAAGAAGTGACATAGAGGGAAAAACATGGCTGAGATATCGGCAAAACTTGTCAAGCAACTGCGCGATAAAACAGGTGCAGGCATGATGGACTGCAAAAAAGCCTTAGGTGAAACCGAAGGCGATGTTGAAAAAGCGATGGAGTGGCTTCGTCAGAAGGGCATTACTTCAGCAGAGAAGAAAGCTGGAAAGATTGCTTCTGAAGGTTTAGTGGGAAGCTATATTCATACAGGCGGACGGGTTGGCGTGTTGGTAGAAATCAACTGCCAGACCGACTTTGTTGCTCGGAACGAGGCGTTTCAGGCATTGGTCAAAGATGTGGCAATGCAAATTGCTGCTTGTCCTAATGTGGAATATGTCAAAGCTAGTGACATTCCTGCTGAAGTGGTTGCGAAGGAAAAAGAGATTGAGATGGGGCGTGATGACTTGGGTAGCAAGCCTGCCGCCATGCGTGAAAAGATCGTTGATGGGCGGATAGAGAAGCGACTGAAGGAACTATCGTTGATGGATCAACCCTATATCAAAGATCAGAGCATCACGGTGGAGGATTTGGTTAAGCAAAACGTTGCGGGTCTGGGTGAAAACATTCAGGTGCGACGCTTTGTTCGGTTTGTTATGGGCGAAGGCATCGAAAAGCGAGAGGAAGATTTCGCTGCTGAAGTGGCTGCCCAAATGGGAGTGAAGTAATTCCTTCAATCTATTGGTTGATGAAATAACGTAAGGCAGGTCGCGTGACCTGCCTTTTATGTCCTTGAGGTAAGAGTGTAATGGTGAGCGCAATTGAACAGGTAGAACGCGAACTTAATATTTTGAATCAGGCGATCGCTTCTTTGGCTGAAGAATACTACAGCGTTTATAGCAGCTATCTATCGGCGCTGGGGGCAGCCGTTCGTCAGCAGATGATCTTAGCGAGCTATCACGTTTGCACGCGCGGCTATCCTCAGCAGTTTCTTACCCTATCGCTTAACCAGCAGCAGCAACTCCAGCGTGACCTGCGGCACCTTGCCAAACAAGCCCAGATGGATCTGGCGGCAAAAGTGACTGTGATTAAACCGATCGACTTTTCCAAGGTTCAAACTTCTAACGCTGAAGAAATGGCGCGATCGATCGCTGCTCACCTTTTAGAAATGCGCACAGAATTAGACAGGCAAGAAGGCTTTGCCAATGACGATCAATCAGAGTTTGATGAATTGCAAGCGGAAAGCATGGATTTAATTGACTCAGTTTTTGGCGAACCAGATGAGCCAAATCAGCCAGATAACGAAACAGAGCCAGGTGCGCAACAAGCCAACCAGGAACTCTTCGCCGCTATTTTTCGCAACGAGTCTTCCGACGAAATGCCTTCTTCAGATCTTCCATTTGACGAAGCTAGAGCCTTAATTCCTAAAGATCTTTTCCACTGGCAGAAGGACTTAGAGGAAAAAATCTCTGACGAACTGCAAACTCTTTCCCAAGTCACCAATCGCGCGCTGCAACAGGCAGATATTTTGCCCAAGCGCTTACCCGAGCCTATTTTGGAAGTGGCATCTAGAGCCGATCTCTCTGGCGAATCTGCTGCCCCAAATCTTCTGAGCCTGGTCATTCAAACGCCGTCTAATCAGGAAGCCTCGACAACGCAAGTGATGGCAATTCGGCTGCGGTTGTCGGAGATTGAATTTAGTGATCCGATGGTGCTGAACGGACGATCGCAAATCCGTAAGTTATCGGTTCGTCTTGCCAAACTCAAGCGAGAATATCAGAAAAAGCATCGGCAAAAAGCGATCGCTCAAGCTGAGGCGGCATGGCGATCGAGTTGGTATGAGGACTAGGGAAGGGGGCGATTGTTGGTATGTTGTGGGGAGCAGAGTATGGAGGGGGCGATCGGGGGAGGTCTAATGTGAAAATTCGGTGCAGCTCTTCTGCCTCATATAAAGGATGCAGAAAAGCTTTTGGTACAGTGTTCTGGAAAAGCAGTTAACCGTTAGGCTTTGTACCTAAAAAGGGGATGAATGATAAATTTTGATAGCAGCGATATTAGAGAAATACTGAAAAAACTTTCACCAACGACAGACTTTGACAGTTCTTTCACTTTTCACTACGACGAGACAAATAATCATAGAAAATTTTATGTAAGAGAAAACAATGTAAAGGAAATCGACTTCAATGTCTCTTTTAATTCAAATTTTATTTTGGGAGGTTTAGTTCATGAAGGCTCCAAGCCTGATATTAGACCTTTGTTCAGTAGCCTTAATCTACAAAATAATATCAGAGACGTAAAATTTAAACACATTGCAAAGGGAGACGACTTTTTTAGCTGCTTAAAATCCATAAAGTTAAATTGTTTCTTAAAGTATTTCTTGGAAAACAATTTATATGTTCACTATTCAAGTGTAAACATTCTTTACTGGTCTATTGTAGATATTATTGATTCTGCAATAGTAAGTGCAAAAGAAGAACTACAGATAGATCTAGGTCTTGCCGACTATCTGAAAAATGACTTGTATAAGCTCGCAAAACTTGAAAATGAATCCATAACTAAATTATTTTATAACTCTGGCTATCCTAATATAAAAAAGGAATTAGTTCGAGAATTTATTGAAGCATTAATTTCAATGTTTGATGGATATATAGACACAGAAGAATTTCATTTTGGATTAACTTATCTTAAACAAATACTCAAACTATCAAAGAGAAAAGATTCACTTCCATTCGTAATGGACGAGAAAGATCATGTGTTAATAGAAAATTACTCACAATTCTATCTAAGACCTGTATATATGTTTAAGAACTCAACTCATATTTTTGATAACGAAATATCTATTTCGGAAATTTTCGACGGCTATAGAATTACTGATACAAACCAGGAGGTAAAAAATTATTCTTTTGTTGATTCGCAGTATGAATTATTTATTCAAGCTTCAGATATTTTCGTTGGCTTGATTGGCAAGTTCAATAACTATATAAATGCCAGTTCAAGAGAAAAAATAATAAACGACTTTGATACTTTGACTGAGATGCAATTGAGCAACCTTAAATTTATATTCGATTTAATAGATAGGTCTAAAGACAAGAATATTGCCTTCTTTTGCCAAGTAGATAGTCACGAAGAATTGTCAAAGATGCAATTCTTAAATGAAATTAGTAATTCTAAAAAGGCTTCAAGGAGGGAACCTAAAAAGATTGAAGACCAGTCTCAATGTTCTGTATGCAAGATCACAAATGCTGAAATAGATGAAATAAGTGACTTGGATATTCATAAAGTGGTTATAAAGCTAACTTCTTCTGGTATGTGTTTAAATCACATAATAGGATATCTAGAACTGAGGAAGTTTGGTGGATTGATTGGGAAAGAATTACTGAAGTCGCTGAAAGATTGCAATTAAGAAGATTGCTGACACCTTAAGATGGCAAAGCCGATCGCCCTCTACCCATTCGCATTCAACCAATAGCTCAAATCATCCATTGAACTAAAGTTTAGGAGCGCGACCCTAACGGTGTCTGTGAAGCAGCGCGCCAGAGACGAGAGTTTGTCGGGCGAGAGGGAGGAGAGGCGATCTCTTCGAGTTACTCAAGGGGGCGTTAAGGCTAAAATATAGAGACCATGCTTTGTGTCTGGTTTCTCTATGCAAATAACTCTCAATCTTGACGAAGCTCTTCTCGACGAAGCCTTCCAGCTTACGAACCTCGCCACTCAAGAAGAACTGCTTAACTTGGCGCTGAAAGAACTGGTGCGATCGCGCCGCAAGAGGAATCTGCTTGACCTTGCAGGACAAATTCAGTTTACCGAAAACTTCGACCACAAAGACCTCCGCCAAACTCGTCATGCTGCTGATTGATACCTCTGTTTGGATCAGTGTTTTTCGAGATCGTACGGGTCAGGTTCGCCAGAAACTCGAAGCCTTGATTGGCGATCAGGAAGTTGTACTGACACGATTCACTCATCTGGAACTGCTTCAGGGAAGTTTGAATGAAAAAGAGTGGACACTTCTCTCTACCTATCTCGAAACTCAAAATTACATTGAACTGACGAATGATTCCTGGCAAGCGGCTGCACGAATTTATTATGATTTGCGGCGCAAAGGGCTAACGGTTCGCAGTCCGATTGATTGCTGCATTGCTCAAGCTGCCTTGGAGAATGATTTGCTTTTGATTCACAACGATCGTGACTTTGAAACAATTGCTCAAGTGCGGTTGCTTCAAAACTTCTGCTTTCAACCTTGAATCTTTGCTGTGGTTGCTACCCATTTCCAATTGCCCTAAACCTTTTGAACTTGCGAACGATAATATGACAGGTGGATGGCATTAAAGGGAACTCCCGAGGAGTAACGATGGATTGGCTGCGCCTCCAAAAAGCACTCGCTGTTGAAGCCGAACGAGGCTTTAATGACCTCATGGGCAACCAGTACCGTTTTAGCGAATTCCTCAGCTTTAGCCTCAACGAACCTCCGGCGGAACTATCGATCAGCGATCGCCAACGGTTTCAAGAAATAGCCACCCAGTTTGCTCAATACCCTAATCTTGACTTTGCCGATCGCCAGCACCTCGTTGCCGAATCTCGCCGAGTTCTCCACCAAGCCCGAAAAGACCTCGAAAATAAATTCCACGCAGATACTACTTCAAGTCGTTCACCTTCTGAAACATCTCCCTTCACTGCCTCTGAAAAAACCGCTGCTCCTACTAAAATTAGAGTTCCTAAAACTGCTCCCCTGGTTGAACCTGGACGCAAAGTTCCTATTACCCTTGATCAAGCCGTTACCTTCCTTCCAGGTATTGGTGCAAAAAACAGCGAAAAACTAGCCAAACTTGGGCTCTATACCGTCCGCGATATCCTTTACTATTATCCCCGCGACTACATGGACTATGCTCGCCAGGTCAGCATCCGTGACTTGGAGCCAGGAGAAACTGTAACGCTGATCGCCACTGTTAAACGCTGTAACTGTTTTAGTAGCCCGCGTAACTCTAAGCTCACCATTTTTGAACTGGTTGTGAAAGACCACAGTGGGCAGCTTAAGCTAGGGCGATTTTTCCCAGGTGCCCGTTTCCAGCACCCGGCTTGGCAGCAGCAGCAAAAACGAATGTATCCACCCGGAGCGGTCATTGCCGCTTCTGGGCTGGTAAAACGCGACAAGTATGGTGTAACGCTGGAAAATCCCCAAATTGAGGTGCTTGACCATTCCCAAGCCTCAATTGATTCAATGAAGGTGGGACGAGTCGTGCCTGTTTATCCGCTGACCGATGGTGTGAGCGCAGATGTGGTGCGAAAAGCTGTGGTGGCTGCATTGCCAGCAGTGGTACAACTCCAGGATTCTTTACCCAATGCTTTGCGTGACAAACAGGGACTGGTGCTGATTCAAGAAGCGATCGCCCACATTCATTTTCCGCCCAACAGCGAAGCCCTTACCGCCGCCCGCCGCCGCCTTGTTTTCGACGAGTTTTTCTACCTGCAACTCGGTTTACTCAAGCGCCGTATGGCACAACGTCAGCAGCAAACCAGCGCTACTCTTGCCCCGACTGGACATTTAATTGATCAGTTTCACGAAGTTCTCCCCTTCAAGTTCACAGGCGCACAGCAACGGGTGATTAACGATATTCTCAACGATTTACAGCAGCCTACGCCCATGAATCGACTCGTGCAAGGAGATGTGGGTTCGGGTAAAACCGTTGTAGGAGTTGTGGCAATTTTGGCGGCAATTCAGTCGGGCTATCAGGCGGCACTGATGGCTCCCACTGAGGTTTTGGCAGAGCAGCATTATCGCAAGCTGGTAGAGTGGTTTAATTTAATGCATCTGTCTGTAGAACTTTTGACAGGTTCGACCAAAGCTTCAAAACGAAAGAAAATTCACGCAGAATTACTCACAGGTGAATTGCCCTTGTTAGTCGGGACGCACGCATTAATTGAAGACCCCGTGAAGTTTCAAAAGCTGGGTTTAGTCGTGATTGATGAACAGCATCGGTTTGGGGTGCAACAACGGGCGCGGTTACAGCAAAAGGGCGACTTTCCCCATGTTTTAACCATGACGGCGACACCCATTCCGCGAACGTTAGCGTTAACGCTGCACGGAGACTTAGATGTCAGCCAAATTGATGAATTACCACCCGGACGACAAGCCATTAAAACAACAGTTTTGGGAGGGCGCGATCGCCCTAACACCTACGACTTAATCCGTCGCCAAGTGGCACAAGGTCGCCAAGTGTATATTGTGCTGCCCTTAGTCGAAGAATCAGAAAAACTCGACCTCAAATCTGCAACAGAAGAATACAAACATCTTCAAGAATCTGTTTTTCCGGACTTCAATGTGGGTTTACTCCATGGGCGAATGTCTTCGGCTGATAAAGAAGAAGCTATCAATCAATTTCGCCATAACCAAACCCAAATTATTGTCTCCACGACCGTGATTGAAGTGGGAGTTGATGTGCCTAACGCTACGGTAATGTTAATTGAACACGCCGAGCGATTTGGATTGTCGCAGCTTCATCAATTGCGGGGACGGGTGGGGCGTGGCGCAGATCAATCTTTTTGCTTGTTGATAAGCAGTTCTAAAAGCGAAACGGCAAAGCAACGGCTAAAGGTGTTGGAACAATCTCAAGATGGTTTTTTTATTTCGGAAATGGATATGCGGTTTCGAGGCCCCGGTGAGGTGCTGGGGACGCGGCAATCTGGATTGCCCGATTTTGCACTGGCGAGTTTGGTCGAAGATCAAGATGTGCTGGAGTTAGCGCGCGAGGCGGCTCAGAAGGTAATTGAGATTGATCCGACGATCGAACGCTGGGCGTTAATGAAGGCGGAGTTAGAGTATCGCTATCAGCGGTTGATGGGCGGCACCATCTTAATGTGATCAGGTGTGATTGGGCAAGCCAAATGCGCCAATAGGAAAAGGATTGGAGAGCTAAAAGCTCTAAATTACATCAAAATAGAAGAGAAATAAAATCGGGCTTCATGATCCTGAACTGTTTTGTGCGCGACTTTCGACCATGACACTAACCCCCAATGCCAAGGGGCTAACTCAATCTGAGCCAACTGATTCTAATTCTTCTACCTTTTCTTTAAGCCATTTCCTCATCCGTCTTCAGCCTAGCCCTGAAACCATAGTTTTGCTGTTAGCAGTGCTAGTTGGAGGCGGTGCAGGTGCGGGAGTAGTGCTGTTTCGATCGCTCATCCACGTCATTAGTACGGTCATGTTCGGTCATGTCTCCGGCTTCCTTTCTACCTGGGGACATTGGACATTAGCATTGATTCCACTGTTAGGTGGATTGGTGATAGGCGCGATGCGATGGCGCTTCAAAAATTTTGGGCCAGGGCTAACGACCTTGCTCGAAGTGGCACAGGGCGATCGCGACATTCAAATCCTCAACCCCATCACTAAAATGACCGCTGCCTCGATATCGCTGGGTAGCGGTGCTTCCCTGGGCCCCGAAGGCCCTAGCGTGGAGATTGGGGCATACTTTAGTTTGCTGTTGGGGCAATGGCTGAAGGTTTCTCAAGAACGGCAGCGATTGTTGTTGGCAGCGGGCGCTGCTGCTGGGTTGGCGGCGGGATTTAATGCCCCGATCGCAGGCGTGTTTTTTGCTTTGGAGGTAGTGTTAGGCACCACATTTGCCTCTTCAGCCGCGAGTGTGGTGCTATTGGCGGCTGTGGTTGCTGCTTGGATTGCGCAAATTGGGCTGAGTTCTCGTCCGGCTTTTGCGCTGCCTGCCTACGAGGTGCGAAGTCTGATGGAACTGCCTCTGTACGTGGGTTTGGGGCTGTTGGCGAGTGTGGTATCCTTGCTGTATAAGCGATCGCTGCGGTTCTCTCAGCAGTGTTTTCAGGGACAGGTGGCTGGGTTTCGCTGGTTAGCAAAAGTTCCGCAGGCGCTGCATCCGGTGATTGGGGGAGCTTGTTTAGGGCTGGTGTCGCTGCAACTGCCGCAAATTTTAGGAGTGGGGTACGAAACGGTTGAGTCGATGCTGCAAGACGTGCAGTTTCCGTTGCAGTTGGTGATCGCGTTGTTAGCGGTAAAACTGGTGATGACTGCCCTGAGTTTTGGCAGCGGCTTTGTGGGTGGCGTGTTTGCTCCAGCATTGTTTTTGGGCGCTTCCCTCGGATCGATCTATGCCAAGGTTTTGGCGATCGCCCTTCCTATGCTGCACAACGCCATGGCATCTCCTCCAGCATACGCAATGGTCGGCATGGCGGCTGTTTTGGCGGCGAGTGTACGCGCTCCGTTAACTGCGATTTTGTTACTGTTTGAATTGACCCACGATTACCGAATTGTTTTACCGCTGATGGCGGCTGTCGGTTTAAGCAATTGGGCGATCGAGATCTTAAGTCCTTCGGTCGTGATTGATAATACGCCAAAACTGCCGCCGTCCGAGCCGGCGCTTTTGCCTGGAACTTTGGCGTTGACAGTTTCTGAAGCCATGCATCTTTTACCGTTGCAGCTTCCTGGGACAATGCTTTTGCTAGAAGCGGGAACTCGGTTGGTGGGCGATCGCTGTCGTAGCGCTCTAATTATGGAAGACGAGCAAATTATCGGTATTCTGACCTTGCAAGACTTCCATCGGCTGCTGCTAAAAGCTAAGGTCGATCCGGGTGCAGCCGCAGATCTCCATCAGCCAGTCGAGAAATTTTGTACAACCAAAATCCTGTACGTTCATGCTGATGAGCTATTAAGTGAAGCGATCGCCCGGATGTCGGCGCGAGGATTGCAGCAGCTTCCTGTTGTCACTCGTGATCAGCCTTGCCGTTTGTTGGGGTTATTAGATTCAGAAGATATTGCCTTAGCGCAAACTCTGGCTAAAGTTCGAGAAGCGCTACCGAACGATTTAGACCTACCCTCAAACGCAGATTGCTTAACTACCAGGTCGGATCAACAAAAAGATTGATCGTCATCTCATCTAACCCTGGCGGCACCGCGCTAATACAAGCACAAATCGCTTCCCCCTCTTCCACCTCAACCTCGCAAGCATGACAAGACCCCATCAAGCACCCAGTCGGAATCATCACTCCAGCCCGATCGGCAACCTGAAGTAACCCCTCTCCCACCGTTGCTACGACAGAAACATCATTGGGTAAAAAGCGAATTTGTACTGTCTTGGCATCTGTCATAGAAAATTTTAGAAAGTTTTGACTAGGAGATTTACGGCTAAGCAAGAGTCTTTTAGAATGAACAATTTACATAAAAACCCGCAATTGTATTTTACAAACTTTGGCTATGCGTGTTATAAAACAATTGTTCGATTAAAATATCTTGTCCAACTTTTAGACTAACTTGAAAATCTTTCTTCTCTACACTGCCTTTCTCCCTACCTGTGAGCCAGCGCCAACTTATGCCCAAGATCGTTGACCATGATCTTTATCGTAAAGAGCTGCTCAGTCAGTGCTTTGATATGTTTGCTGAAAAAGGATATGCCGCTATTACCATGCGAGAAATTGCCCAGGGTTTAGGCGTTTCAACTGGCACGCTCTATCATTACTTTTCCAGTAAAGAAATGCTGTTTGAGCAATTGGTTGAAGAATGGACTCGCCAAGATTTGCTGAGAGCCGAAGCCGAACTAGAAGCGGCTCAAACCCTGGCAGAACGGATTGAAGCAGCATTTCATTTCATTGCTAAGAACGAAGATTATTTCCTTAAACAAACCCTTCTCCTAATTGACTTTCATCAACAGCAAGAGCATACCGCCAGCCACAACGAAATCCTGAAACAAGTCTGCGATCGCGCTCGCGATCGGGTAGCTGATCTATTGGGAGTGCAAGATCCCAAAATTGTTGTATTTGTACTGAGTTTGATAGATGGATTGATTCTGGGAAGGCTCTACAACGAAGAAGTTACTTCTTTTGAAGAACAAGGTGCCTTGCTTGGAAAAATGCTCACAGTCTATTTGGAATAGCATTAATCACTAACTCTCAAAGGGGCATAGGCTATGAACTTGAGTCAAAAATTTCCGTTCAGAAAGGGCTGGGTTGTGGGCATAACAGGAGGGGCGATCGCTCTGGGTCTGCTAGGTTTAGGCGTTTCTCGACTGATTGCACCAACGCCAGTAGCCGAATCTGAATCCGTCGCAACGCCGCTTCAACGAGTAGAAGTTGCGGCGTTAGGGCGATTGGAACCTCGTGGCGAAGTGATTCGAGTTAGCGGTCCCAACACAGAATTACTCAAACGTTTGAACGTTAAACAAGGCGATGCCGTTCGTGCTGGAGACGTTTTAGGCTATCTTGACAGCTACGAAGAACGCCTTGCCGAACGCGACTTTGCAGCCAGCCAGCTTGTTGAAGCCAGGCAAAGACTGGAGGCAACTACCCAGCTAGGCGAGGCACAAATTCAAGAAGCTCAAACCCGAATCCAGCAGATCCAGGCTCCCGGCGGCGCTGAAACCGAGGCACTCCGAGCCAACGTTAGACAGCTAGAGTCAGAACTTACTCTGGCAACTCAGGATTTAGCGCGGCAACAGAGCCTCCGCCAAGCCGGAGCAATTTCCCAGCAAGCGCTTGATCAACAGGTTAGTACAACTCGTCAAGCCCAAGAGAGGCTCAAGAATGCTCAAGCGCTACTTGCACAGAACGAATCAGAGCAAGCTGCTAATCTTCGGAATGCCCAAGCTCAAGCCCAGTCCCAGCAGGCAAATTTGCCTGTCGCTCAAGTAGAAACGGCTGTGCAATCGTCTCAAGAAAATCTAAATTTGGCTGAGGCTCGGTTAGAACGCACCATCATTCGTGCCCCTAGTTCTGGGCGGGTGCTGCGGGTTGTGACTCGAGCGGGAGAGGCGATCGGCACTGACGGCATTTTAGACTTAGGTGATACCAGCCAAATGTTTGTGGTTGCCGAGGTTTATGAAACCGATGTGGGTTTAGTTCGTCCCGGACAACCTGCCGTTATTTCTAGCCGCAATGGTGCATTTAACGAACCTTTAACAGGGAAAGTATCTTCGATTGGCTGGCAAATCTTTAAAAACGACGTTCTTGATGATGATCCTGCTGCTAACGCCGATTCTCGTGTGGTTGAAGTCAAAATTCAGCTTGACAACGGCAAGGCTGTAGAGGCACTGACTAACCTGCAAGTAGATGTAAAAATTGATGTTCAGCCCTAAATTACCGAGCAGATTAGGAGACGCAGCATGAGAGTTCCCCTCGCTTGGCTGAATTTGGTGCATGAGAAAAGCCGCTTGGTGGTGGCATTGGCTGGAGTGGCATTCGCCGTCTTACTAGTATTTATGAACTTAGGATTCTTAGGCGCACTGGCACAAAGCGCCTCTATGTTTTATCAGTACATGGATGCTGACGTGTTTTTAGTTTCGCCCCAAACGTTGGAAATTAGCAGCGCTAAAGCATTTCCTCGCGATCGCCTCTATCAAGCCGCTGGAATTAAAGACGTAGAGCGCGTCATGCCGTTGTATTTAGGATATTTGCAGTGGCGCAACCCCCAAACCCGCGACAGCCGAGCGGTATTTATGTTTGCCTACAATCCTCAAGATCGGGTGTTTTCGTTGCCCGAGTTGAATAGCCCCGCTACTTTGACAGCCCTCGATCGCCCCGACACTGTGCTGTTCGATCGCCTCTCTCGCCCAGAGTATGGCTCTAAAGAAATTGGCACAAAAACCGAGGTCGATCGCCGTACCGTCACCATTGGCGGACAGTATGAGCTAGGGGGAGGATTTGCCGCCGATGCCACTGTCATTAGCAGTGACCAAAACTTCCTGCGCCTTCTAAAAATTCCGTTGAACCTGGTTAACATGGGTCTGGTAAAGTTAGCGCCTGGAGCGGATGTTCAGGCGGTAGCTACTCGATTGCGCCAAGTTTTACCCAAAGATGTACTGGTTAAAACGAAGGCAGAAATCATTGAGAACGATCGCTCCTACTGGATTACTTCTACTTCCACTGGATTTATCTTTGGCATGGGTGTTGCCGTATCCTGTGTCGTTGGAGTCGTGATTGTCTATCAGATTCTTTATACCGATATTTCAGATCATATGAAGCAATACGCCACGTTAAAGGCGATGGGGTATCGCAGTGGTTATTTATTTAATGTCGTGATTCAAGAAGCCATCATTCTCTCAGTTCTAGGATACATTCCTGGTTTTTTAATCGCCGTTGGTCTTTATGCTTTCGCTGCCGATGCGACTAATAACGCTTTGCCTGTGGCAATGGATTGGCAGCGAGCGGTCATGGTTTTTATACTAACGATTACAATGTGCGTTATTTCTGCGCTTATTTCTGTTCGTAAAGTTGTAACAGCCGAGCCTGTGGAGTTGTTCTAATGAAAATGCGCACACCGTTAGCCTGGTTTAATCTCACTCATAAACGTCAGCGGTTATTGACTGCGCTGGCAGGCGTTTCTTTCGCGGTAGTGTTAATGTTCATTTTTAAGGGGTTTGAGAACGCGCTATACGATAGTCAAGTCCAGCTTCTCAAGGCGCTAAATGGCGATATTATCGTGGTAAACCGCATCAAAACCAGTATGTTTATTCCCGAAAAATTTGCTCGCCGTCGTCTTTATCAGGCTGAGGCTTTTGAGGGCGTTGACGCTGCTTATCCGCTTTACACCACCACTGCCGACTGGAAAAACCCAGATACCAAAAGTATTCGCCCATTGAGAGTCTTAGCGTTTAACTTGAGCGATCCTGTGCTGCCCCTCCCTGAAATTTTGGCAAAGCGATCGGCGTTACAAATGCCTCGCACTGCGATGGTTGATTCAAAGTCGCGCTCCGAAGTCGGTTCTTTGGCGATCGGAACAGTGACAGAAGTAGCGAAGCAAGAGGTGCGGCTAGTGGGAACTTTTCCTTTGGGCACTGACTTTACATCGGGTAACGGCAACGTTTTGATGAGCGATCAAAACTTTGTCCGCTACTTTTCAAATCTCGGTCCCGATGCGGATGAGCGAAACTTGAATACGGTTGATATTGGACTGTTGAAAGTGGCTCCTGGGGCAGATGTAGCTGTATTGGTTCAAACCTTAACGCAACGGTTGCCCATTGATATTTTGATTTATAGCAAAGAGGATTTTGTCAACAAGGAACTCACTTATTGGAAGGAAAATACGAATATTGGGTTTGTCTTTTCGCTGTTGACCGTTATGAGCTTTTTAGTCGGGGTGATTATCGTTTACCAAATTCTTTATACAGATGTTGCTGAACACTGGGCAGAATATGCAACGCTGAAGGCGATGGGTTACTCTAACTTCTTCTTACTAAAAGTTGTGATTCAGCAAGCTGTTTTTATGGGTTTATTAGGATTTTTACCCGGTTTTTTAATTAGCTTTGGACTGTACCGGGTAACGGCAGATGCAACGGGACTGTTAATGCAAATGACTCCTCCCCGTGCCTTCAACACGTTAGTTGCAACAGTAATTATGTGCCTAATTTCAGGGGCGATCGCCGTTCGTAAAGTTCAATCTACTGATCCTGCTGAGGTTTTCGGCACATGAACCATTCACTTAACGATTCATCCAATAATTTATCCAGTGATTCTCCCAACTCTTCTTTAGAAAATTCTTTAGAAAATATTGCCGTTAGCGTTCGCCATTTAGACTATTACTATGGTCAAGGCGACCTGCGCAAACAAGTTCTTTATGACATTAATTTAGAGTTACCCAAAGGGCAGATCGTCATTATGACAGGACCTTCCGGTTCGGGTAAAACGACCTTGCTGACCTTGATTGGCGCACTGCGGTTTTTGCAAGAGGGCAGCTTAAATGTGCTGGGGCAAGAGCTAGTGGGGTTGAGCAAATCGGAATTAGTAGAGGTTCGCCGCAATATTGGCTTTATCTTTCAGGGACATAATTTATTTGATTCTTTGACTGCTTCCCAAAATGTAGAAATGGCAGTCGAAGTTCTTAAAGATTGGGGGAACAAGCGTCAACGCGCCACAGAAATGCTCTCTCAGGTTGGGTTGGCTGAACGGGTAGACTACAAGCCCAAAGCGCTGTCGGGGGGGCAGAAACAACGGGTAGCGATCGCCCGTGCCTTGGTCAACCAGCCTTCGCTAATTCTGGCAGACGAACCGACCGCTGCTCTTGATAAACAATCTGGGCGCGATGTCGTGACGCTGATGCAAACCCTGGCAAAAGATCAGGGCTGCACGATTCTCATGGTGACTCACGATAACCGGATTTTAGATGTTGCCGATCGCATTGTGAACCTGGTGGATGGACATTTAGAATCTGACCAAAACTTTACAACCTTTAACCAAACCCACGATCCTAAAGCACTGGTTTAAGTAAAGTAAATTTTCTTAATCCTCCTAGCTCACTCCTACACACTAGACAAAGAGATGTGAGGTAGCCATATTTAGAGGTAGCCATATTTATACGAAAGAGTTACTGACGCGAAATTCACTAATTCTTCCCACGAACTTTATAGGAAATATTTATTTTTGTACTGATAAGATGCCTACACCCTTGAAGAGGTATTCACAAACAAAGGGCAATAATGAGCTCTTCTAGTTGCAAAGATTACCAGGGAGCACGCCGCAGCTTATGATTTTTCAGCGCTTTTGGATATCCCCACGGGCACCGTTTTCCTCAGTACACTTCGCTCTACAGCCTGCTTTGTTAGTGACCTTGCTAACCTGGGCTCACCCCGCGATCGCCACTGCTCTACCCCCAGACCAGCCTCTCCTAATTGCTGCTGTGACTCAGGGCGAGCCCTACACCCTAGGAGCAGGCGATCGCGTTCGGATTGATATTTTCCGCGCCCCTCAGTACAGCGGCGAAACCCAAGTTTTGGCAGATGGTACTCTCAACTTGCCCTTGGCTGGCAACATTTCTGTCGATGGCATGACCGTTGATCAAGCCACAGCGGCGATCGCGGCAGGGTACAGCCAATTTTTGCGCCGTCCCCTCATTACTCTCAGCTTGCTGAGTCGTCGTCCCCTCGAAATTGGTGTGGCGGGCGAAGTCAGCCGACCCGGAGCCTACAGCGTTAACGTCGAAGGCGGAGAATTCCCTACCATTAATCAACTTCTCCAAACAGCCGGCGGCACCACCCTAAGCGCCAACGTGCGCCAAGTCGAAATCCGTCGTCCGCGGCGCGATGGGACAGAACAGATCATTAATGTTGACTTGATGCAGCTTTTGCAAACAGGAGATTTAAAATACGACCTTGCCCTAAAAGATGGCGACACTATTTTTGTCCCCGCCACCGAAACTCTCAATGTTGCTGAATCGGGGTTGCTATCCGATGCCAGCTTTGCTGCTAATAATTCTGAGCCTATTAATATCTCCGTTGCTGGCGAGGTCTTTCGTCCGGGGCCTTACACCGTGACGGGTTCTGCCCGGACTGGAGAAGCGGGAGTTCCGGGGAGTGGTGGCGGCGGCGGTTTGCCTACCGTGACCCGTGCCATTCAAGTGGCAGGCGGCATTAAGCCAACGGCAAATATTCGGGAAATTCTGATTCGTAGACCCACGCGATCGGGCACTCCTCAAGAGTTTAAGGTTAATCTTTGGGATCTTTTGAAATCGGGTGATGCAAATCAAGACCCAATTTTGCAAGAAGGCGATTCTATTGTTGTGACCCAGGTCGCCGCCCTTGATCCGGCTGAGGCATCGGCATTGGCAAGCACCAGTTTCTCTCCCGACTCCATCAAAATCAACGTGGTAGGCGAAGTGTCGCAGCCTGGCACCTTCGAGCTACCGCCCAATACACCGCTTAACCAGGCAATTTTGGCGGCGGGTGGATTTAACAATCGAGCACGACGCGCATCTGTCAATTTGGTGCGGCTGAATGAAGATGGTTCGGTGTCCCGAGAAGAAATTCCGGTTGATTTTACCCAAGGCATTGCCGATGGTAAAAATCCGTCGCTGCGTAATAACGATGTTGTTGTTGTCGGGCGATCGGGCTTAGCCGCTACTTCCGATACGTTGGGACAAGTCTTAGCCCCCTTAGGAAGCGTCTTTTCAATTTTTCAATTTCCGTTTAACTTCTTCCGCATTTTCCAGTGAGCCGCTGGACTAGCCTTTCAAAGATAGATCTGTTTGAAAAACAGGACTGTTGTAAGAGACAGCGCTGTTTGAAAGATAAAAGTAAGCAGGGTTAAAGATGAAAACAACATCCTATAGTCAACCAATGGGTTTGATGAATGGCGGCATCCCACCGCAAGCCGACGAGAGCGGATTAGACCTGGGTCAGGTTCTGGGCGCACTGCGACGACGGGCAATTTTAGTAATAGGCATTACAGCAGCGGTCATGGTAGCGGCAGGATTAAAGGGGTCTTTAGATGTCCCTAGCTATCAGGCACAGTTTGAGCTATTAATTCAACCCAATACCGCAGAATCGGATGTGATTTCTTCGTTGCCGGAAGCATTGACAGGGCGCCAATCTCAGGCTCAAGGGGTAACTCCAGATTTACTAAAAATCTTAGGTAGCCCGAAGATATTGCTGCCCGTGGTCAAACGATTTAAGATGCAATATCCTGACGCTTGTGAACAGTTTGGGGCTTCCACTTCATCAATACCCCTCGGTGAAAGCCCAAACGATAGTTGCTATAAATTTATTACTAGCAACCTTCGCGTGGAGGTAGTCGGGAAGGATTCCAACATTATTCAGGTCACGTATCAAGGATTAAAACCACAGCAGGTTAAATCTTTACTCGATCTCACTGCCAAAGCCTATCTAGACTACAGCCTTCAGTCGCGGCAGCTAGCGATTCGCAAGGGCATTGAGTTTGTGGAGGGCAAGCTGCCTGATTTACAGCAGCAGGTGCAATCGTTGCAAGGAGAACTCCAAGCGCTTCGGCAGGGTAACGATATTATTGATCCTGAAGCCAAAGGGTCGCAGCTTTCGGGGCAGGTCGGAGATTTTAAGCAGCAACAGCTTGAAACGCAGGTACAGCTTGAACAAGCGGCGGCGTTATCAGGTGATTTGCAGGGACAATTGGCGGGGCGATCGCCTGAAGTTGCAGCGTCTTCGGCATTAAGCGAGAATCCCCGCTATCAATCGTTACTCAACCGCATGATTGAATTAGATGGCAAGATTGCTGAAGCTACTACGGTTTACACCGAAGAAACCCCTGACCTGCAAGTGCTACGGGAAGAACGTAACAATTTAGTATCGTTGCTAGAGCGGGAAAGCCAGCAGGTACAACGCGAAGTGGCAGGAAAAATTCGAGAGTTACAGGTGCGCGATCGCTCTTTAACCGCCAAGCTAGGGTCTCTAAACTCTGAAGTTAGGCAATTGGCAGGCGTTTCCCGTTCTTTCACCGATGTCCAACGAGAGTTGCAAATTGCGACTGAGGCATTGAACCAGCTTTTAGCTAAACGCCAAGCCCAAGAAATTGATATTGCCCAACGCGAAATCCCTTGGGAATTAATTACCCCTACCACTTCGCCCCAACCTTTCGACAGCAGCATGGCTCGGAATCTTGCCCTGGGCGCTATCTTAGGATTGTTGCTGGGGACTGGAGCCGCGCTTGCTATGAACCGATTAGCAGATGTGATTTACACCCCTGAAGAACTCAAGCGCTTAATTAAACTGCCGTTGCTAGGCATCATTCCTTACAATGATACGTTGAGTCATGCTGCGCCGATTATCAACTTAGCGCCCGTGCTCCAGACTGTAGGAGCAAGCACTTTGCGTGAGTTTAATGGGGGTAAACATAACGGTAAAGTTCGCCGTCACTACTACGAAGCCGATCCCTTTGCCGAATCTTTCCGATCGCTCTATGCCAATATTCGGCTACTCAATACTGACGTACCTGTTCAGTCCTTAGTCATTAGTTCTGCCATGCCGGGAGAGGGTAAATCGACGATTTCGGTCTATCTGGCACAGGCGGCAGCGGCAATGGGTCAGCGAGTATTGCTAGTGGATACGGATTTACGCTGCCCCAGGGTGCATGAATATGTCGGATTACCTAACAAGGGCGGATTAATTGATGTGTTGGCAGGACAGATGGACTTAAAAGGAGCCATTCAGCGATCGCTTGTGGAACCTAATCTGTTTGTCTTGACGGCTGGAGCAGTCCCCCCTGACCCCACCCGACTTCTGTCCTCCCAGCGAATGCACCATCTTATGATGCAGGTTAACAATAACTTTGACCTGGTGATTTATGATGCGCCGCCGCTCTTAGGTTTTGCCGATGCTCACCTCATGGCTACCCATACCCATGGCGTGATGTTGGTATCACAATTGGGAAGGCTGAAGCGATCGCTAGCAGAACAAGCCTTAGAACAGCTTCGGGTATCGAGTATCCCTGTTTTGGGTATGGTCATTCAAAGCCATGAGGTCAGCTAAAAAGAACGAAGAATTTATTTCCATGCTAACTGCTCATAAAGTTAGACTCATTAACACGTCTTGCGTATACATACTTAGTTTTTCCGTAGAAAAACGTCCTGACTCAGTATCACCTCTTGCATCCTTTACATTTCTGTGTCAGGGTAGAGCTTAAGAGCATTTACACGCAATGACGTACTAACTCGCTCGCATCTATCCGTCAGCATCTATCAGCATCTATCAGCGCAAAGCTACAGACCAGAACGATTTACAGCATCTCTCGCATCTACTGGAAAGATTGATTTTATCTAGCTAAACCCGTTCATTCTGATTTGGAATCTTCTAGATAATCTTAAGTCTTTTCTTCCACCGTATTTTTTGTCTCATTGAATTTACTGATAGGGCGATCGGGAAGACGTATCAGGCGCTTCATCCCTACGATCGCACTTCGGTCTGTCGCATTTCGGTTTGTGGTTGCGCTTTAAAAGTGCTTTTAGCACAGAGTCATCAGGTCAGTGCAATACCAAAGGGCAATCACCCAGCCAGGGTCGCGTAATGTTCGTTGAACCCGGTTAGGTACTTCCCCCTTTGTCAACCAGAAGTACAAGTGTAAGAGAAGCATCATGACTCTAGAGCTATTGCCCCCCAAACAGAGTGTGATTGGATTTCCAGTGACTGCCGTGCCCTTCGATTATCAAATTGAATTGATATTAAAATGGGCTAAGCGCCGACTCAGTAAAGTCGTCTGTGTTGCTAATGTGCATATGTTGATGGAAGCCCATCGCAATCCTCAATTTGCAGCAGTGTTATCCAACGCCGATTTAGTTACCCCCGATGGAATGCCCCTGGTCTGGCTAATGAATCTATTAGGCGTTTGGCGACAAAATCGGGTAGCAGGGATGGATATCTTGCTAGCCCTATGCCACCAAGTTTCAGTCAAAAAAATTAGTGTGTTCTTTGTGGGTTCTGAACGAGAAACGTTAGATCGAATGAGAGTTCGATTGCAGCAAGAATTCCCTCAGCTACAAATTGCAGGGATGGAACCCTTACCCTTTCGTCCTTTGAACTCTGAGGAAGATGCCGATATTATTGAGAAAATTAATAGCAGTGAGGCAGGTATTGTTTTTGTTTCATTAGGATGCCCCAAACAAGAAATTTGGATGAGCGAGCATCAAGGCAAGATTAATACGGTAATGCTAGGCTTAGGAGGCGTGTTTCCAGTCTATGCAGGACTTCATAAGTGGGCACCCCTTTGGGTGCGCAAGCTGGGGCTAGAGTGGCTCTATCGTTTAGTGCAAGAACCTCGCCGGCTATGGAAACGCTATTATCAAACCATTCCCCCCTTTCTTTACCTGGCGCTGAAGCAACTAGTAACCGTGCGCCCTTGCAGTCTGGGTAAAGATCCCTTTAAAGAGACTACCAAAACCTCAAAAATAAAGTCCTCTGTGCCCCAAAATCCAGCGATTAGCAATCATCAAAGCTAGCAGAACTTCCTGATGAGCCGTTCAGGAAACCGCAAAAGATAGAGTAACCCAATGCAAAATTTCTAACCGAGACCTATGGGAACAACTGACGAACTGATTATTGAAGCGGGGCGCACTGAATCCCAGTATTGGAGAGATCTTTGGAAGTATCGAGAGTTATTCTATTTCTTGGCATGGCGCGATATTTTGGTGCGCTATAAGCAAACAGTCATTGGCATTGCTTGGGCATTAATTCGCCCATTTTTGACAATGGTGGTGTTTACAGTAGTGTTTGGCAATTTGGCAAAACTCCCTTCTCCTCCAGGTGTGCCCTATCAGATTCTGGTGTTCGCAGGAATGTTGCCCTGGCAGTTCTTTTCGGGTGCGCTTTCAGAGTGTAGTAATAGTTTAATTAGCAATGCTAACCTGTTGTCTAAAGTATATTTTCCTCGGTTAATTGTGCCTACGAGTGCCGTGATCGTTAGCTTTGTTGATTTTATGATCTCGGGCATTATTTTGCTGGGCTTGATGGCTTGGTGTAATTTTGTGCCAGACTGGCGAATTTTAACGCTGCCTATTTTTGTGGCGATCGCTTTTGCTGCCTCTATGGGCGTAGGGTTGTGGTTAGCAGCCCTCAACGTTCAATACCGCGATTTTCGCTACGTCGTTCCCTTTCTCGTCCAGTTTGGTCTGTACATTTCCCCAGTAGGCTTTAGTACCAACGTGGTGCCTCAGCAGTGGCAATTGCTTTATTCACTTAACCCAATGGTCGGTGTCATCGACGGCTTCCGCTGGGCAATTCTGCGCGGGCAATCAGAGATTTATCTACCCGGATTTGCCCTTTCGATTGGGCTGGTGTTCTTTTTACTGGCAACGGGTATTTGGTATTTCCGCAAGGTTGAGCGCACGTTTGCTGATGTGATTTGACTGGTATTCAGGTCTCTTGGAGATATCCTTTGTTCTATGTTTTTCCTGACTAAGCTAACTGGTACGTGTATAGGTTAATTAAGAACCGAATACCCTGTTGTTGAGAGTCAGACTTCAGACGAGAACAAAACTAATTGTTGTCATTTAAGTGATGAACTAGGGATTATGCAGCTACTGTCGTCTGAAGTATTGAATGAAATTGTATCGCGGTTAGTCAAACGGCTACAGCCAGAGAAAATTATTCCCTTTGGTTCACACGCCTATGGGGGGCCAACAGTGGACAGTGATATCGATCTGCTGATCATTCTTTCAGACTCGGATCAGCCCCATCATCGCCGCGCAAGTCATGCCTATGAGTTTTTGTGGGGGTTGACTGCTCCAACAGAGTTACTGGTACTCACTCATCAAGAGGTAGAGAAAAGAGTAACGGTGAAGAACTCCCTTGTGAACGAAGCCGTGAACCGGGGAAGGGTTCTCTATGAATGAGACAGAGTTTGCTCTTAAATTAGCAGAATCATTTACCAGTTTTGTATTGTCCGTTTTGCCCGATGAGTTAGGAATGTAGGACTTATGTCTAACCCGATTATTCGCGTTGAAAATCTCAGCAAGAAGTACACTGTTAGCCATCAGCAGGAGGGCTACACTACCTTTCGGGATGCCATGACCAATGGAGCGCGATCGCTGGGTCAAGCGCTATTTAATCGCAAGAATGTCAAACCCCGCAGCTCTAGCAACGAAGATTTTTGGGCGCTGAAAGATGTCAACTTTGAGATTCAGCAGGGCGATCGCGTGGGCATTATTGGGCGCAATGGAGCAGGAAAATCAACGCTGCTAAAAATCTTGAGCCGGATTACAGAACCGACCCATGGCTCAATTCGCATCAAAGGAAGAGTCGCAAGTTTACTGGAAGTGGGAACGGGTTTTCACCCAGAATTAACTGGGCGGGAGAACGTTTTTCTCAACGGTGCAATTCTAGGAATGGAAAAAACAGAGATCAAACGAAAATTTGATGAAATTGTTGCTTTTGCTGAGATTGAAAGGTTTTTAGATACACCTGTAAAACGATACTCCTCTGGGATGTATGTCCGCTTAGCCTTTGCAGTAGCTGCTCACCTAGAACCAGAAGTCTTAATCGTGGATGAAGTTCTAGCAGTTGGGGATAGCGCTTTTCAAAAGAAATGCTTAGGAAAAATGGAGACGGTTGCGAACGAGGGGCGTACCGTAATATTTGTCAGTCATAGTATGGAAACGGTAACTCGGCTGTGCAACACTGCAATTCTGTTAGAGAATGGTTCAGTGAAGTCTAGTGGAAGAACAGAACAAGTCGTTCACGCTTATCTTAAATCTGACTTTGGTACCACTGCCCGACGAAGCTGGAGACATTTAGACAAAGCTCCTGGAAACAATATCGCTCGTCTTGTAGAAGTGAATGTCCACAATGAGGATGGAAAGATTATGGATAATTTTGATATCACAAAGCCTGTTGGAATCACAATGGTATATGAAGTACTCAAGAGTGATGCAGTCTTTACACACTCGATTAATTTATTTAATGAGAATGGTGTTCATATTTTGAGTTCCCATGACATCACGTCAGAGATGCGAAAGAAGCCTCGTGCTAAGGGTTACTATAGCTCAACGATGTGGGTTCCTGGCAACTTTCTGTCAGAAGGAATGGTAGCCGTAAGTGTTGCAATTATTGAGCAAGATCCTTTCGTCATCTACTTTCATGAACTAGATGCTGTTGCATTTAATGTCACTGATTCAATTAATGGACTTTCTGCAAGAGGGAACTATGTCCAGCATTTTCCAGGTGTGGTCAGACCTATTTTGAACTGGGAAACAAGCAGAATCGCTCAAAATGTAATGGGATAGTTATTCTAATCCTAAGTGGTTAAGATCTTCCGACGGATTATTTAAGCTCTTATTCATAGGATGGAAGACGTACAACATTTAGATCGTTTCTAAACCTAAAAAAACATAGTCAGGATTAGAGAATCTATGAAACTCTTTCATATTTGCACGATCGCCAATAAACTTGACCAGTACAAACAGATGAAAGCGTCTTTTATCGAGAGTGGATTCGATGAAAAACGATGTCGATATTCATTGTTTGATAATTCCAACGGCAATATTTATGATTCCTATGAAACCCTGAGACACATTCATCTCACTACTCCTGAGCCTTACATAATTTTTTGCCATCAAGACCTGCTACTTGACCAAGGGCATGGGTTCGATCAACTGAGCAGGGTTTTGAATGATTTAGAAAATCAAGATCCTCAATGAGCAATTGCTGGGAACGCGGGTTTCAACACACACCACCAGCTTGTCGCTAAGATCAGCGATCCAAGTACGCAAAATTGGACAGGGGATTTCCAACAGAAGATTTATTCATTAGACGAGAACTTTTTTATCATTAAATCATCTGCAAAAAACATTTGTTCTCAAGATCTTAAGGGGTTTCATTTTTATGCAACTAATCTGTGCCTAAATGCGATTCTTCGAGGATATTCATGTTACGTCATCGATTTTCATTTAACTCATTTGAGTTCAGGAAACTTTGACCAGGCTTTTTATCAAGCAAAGGAAAGGTTCTACCAAGTCTGGTGTCAAAAATTCTACTTCTGCTATTTTCAAACAACTTGTACCGAAATTATGATCTTGAGCCGATATAGAGTTTTACGTTATTTAGGAAGCCGCAATCGCGTAAAAAAGCTATTGCTAACCTATGAATTTTTGAATTGGCTGACCACACCCTATCAATGGAAGTTGAATAAGTCAGTTAATACTCTTTTTATGGAGAACTGAATACAGACATGGAAAGCTCAACGCTGCCTTATTGTCCTTTAATAGATCCTGTTCCTGACGATCGGGTTCGCCCGTTCTGGTCAGTGATGGTACCGACCTACAACGGGACTGCCTATCTAGAACAAACTCTCCGCAGCGTTCTCGAACAAGATCCGGGCGCAGCAGTCATGCATATTGAAGTCATTGATGATTGCTCGACTGAAGATGATCCAGAGCCTTTAGTTCAACTCCTGGGGAACGGTAGAATTACCTTTCATCGTCAGCTTCAAAACCAAGGACAAATCAAGACTTGGAATAACTGTATTCAACGTGCTACAGGCAAATGGATTCATATCTTGCACCAAGATGATTTTGTTTTACCTGGTTTTTATCAATCCTTACAAGTCGGGTTAAGCCAAGACTCCACAGTCGGGGCTGCCTTCTGTCGGCATCGTTACATCAACGAACAGGATCAAACCTTATTCACATCGCTTTTAGAGCGAGAATCATCCGGAATCCTGGCAGACTGGCTCAAGCAAATTGCTACCATGCAGCGCATCCAGTTTCCCTCTATTGTGGTCAAACGTGAAATCTATGAACAAATCGGTGGATTCTGCCCCCAAGCTCGCTCCGCCGCTGATTGGGAAATGTGGACGCGAATCGCTGCTTATTTCTCAATCTGGTACGAGCCTCAGACTCTAGCCTGTTTCCGACTTCATTCCTCATCCGAATCATCTCGTTTAATCAAAACGGGCAGAAACATTGCAGATACTCGTTGTGCAATCGAAATTGCTCACTCATATTTGCCCAGAGAAACTGCCTACATGCTAACCTCCAAGGCAAAAGAATATTACGCCATTGATGCGTTCAATCGAGCCAACAAACTGAGAGCTATAGGGGATTTGAGGGCGGCGATCGCTCAACTTCAAGAAGGTCTAAAATGCCAAATCTCACCCAAAACCCTGAAGCACTTGGCGCACTTAACTAAGCAAAACGTGAGCCGTTTCTTAAGCAGTCAGACTTAATCTCTTCAGCCTCTCTACCCATGCCCCAAAAAGTCCTATTCTTCTTTCCTCACAATCCCTGCCCACCCCGATCAGGGGCTCATAAGCGCTGCTTAGAAATTTTAAGTGGTTTGAAAGACCTAGGCTGTGCGATTACGCTAGTCAGTTCTACGCTGTGTTCTGAGACTCCTTGGGAAGCAGACAGCATCCAGGCGCTTAAAGCCAGGGGAGTCAAGGATGTTCTTGTCTATCAAGCGACTCGCTGGGATTATCGGTTTGCCCGAATATACCGAAAGTTTTATCAAGTGTGTCGGTGGCAACCCCCCATCGACTCCCTTGCCCAAACCCCCCCAGGGATGCGTCGATGGTTTCAATCAGTCCTTCGACGCAACCCGCCTGACCTAATTTTTATGAATTATGCCTTCTGGGATGGATTGCTCAACCATCGCCAGTTGCAATCTATTCCGCGCATTAGTGACACCCATGATCTATTTACGCTCAATCATCAAATGAGAGAGGCATTACAGCCTTATTTTCGGCACCTACCCCTCAGTTCTGCTCAAGTTGACGACACTGTTTTGAAAGAAGACTTTTTTGAGCGACAGCAGCTTTCTCCCAAAGCAGAAGAGTTCTATATCTACGATCGCTACACTCACATCATTACCATTTCTAAAAGCGAAACCGAAGTCCTCCAGCAGCAGACTCATAACCCGCAGGTACATTGGGTACCCATGACGCAGACGGTTCCTCACTTAGACAATCAATACAGCGGTACAGTCGTATTTCCAACAGGCCCTAACCCTTTCAACTTACAGGGCTATTTCTACTTTGTTAAAAAAGTTTTGCCTCAAATATTAGCGCACGTTCCCGACTTTACGCTGCAAGTAACAGGTGCCTGCTGTCAAGACATTTGTGCAGAATCAGGGGTTCTCTTATCTGGGTTTGTGCCTAGCCTTAAGCCAATTTATCAACAGGCTCGGTTCATGATTTGTCCGGTATTTGGTGGCACAGGTCAGCCCGTTAAAATTATCGAGGCAATGGCACACGGAGTTCCGGTGCTTGCCCTAAACTGTGCGACAAAAGCATTCCCTATCCATCATCAATTCAACGGACTCATTGCTGAAAATGCAGAAGAGTTTTCTGATTATGCCATTCAGCTTTGGAACAATCCTGCCTGGTGTCGGCAGTTGGGGGCAGAGGCTAAGAAAACCATTCAAACAGAGTTCTCTAGAGATTTATTATTAGAAAAATTGGCTCCTATTGTTGGCTTGAAGCGAGAACCGCTAGCTGCTCACAGTGGAGCAAAACCATGAGATCTGTAATTGTTGCTTGGTGCAAGTCGAATGCACAGAAATTTGAGCAAGCTGTTCCTCTCCACTTTGTGGGCAAAAGAAATCAGCGTCTCAACTTTAGTTCAAAACTAGATGTTCTCTTCCTTGAAGGGTTCGAGCGGCTGGATGAGCGCTACAAGGATAATTTAATTGAATCGGGCTATATCCTGCACAATGCAAATTCAATTTATGTCGAGTTGGAGCGATCGTTCCAAGCGCTTGACCAATTTGGAGATTATGAGAAGAAATGCTTTTTAAGATGGCTGGTCATTGCTCGATACTTTGCTAAGGAAAAAATAATTCATTACGACGGTGATATTGTCTTTAATGAGTCACCCGATCAACTAGCAAAAAAATTCAGTGGCAAGACTTTTATTTTGCAGGGTTGTCCGGCACTTACCGTCGTGAATCAGCCGGATTGGTTTGACCAATATTACCATCATCTAACGCTGTTTGCTAACAATGTTGCGACGTACTCCGCTCAGGCTTGGGACAGACGAATTAACGCGGCAGATGCCCATACTCGCTGGCTAGGCTACCGCGATCGCCCACTAATTTCTAGTGATCAAGACTTGTTTCGGCACCTGCTTTATACCCAAGAAATTTATCAAGATGATCTCTCGCAAATTTTGCAAGGTTTAGAAAATTACATTCTGTTTGAGAACCCACTTTATCTCGATGCCTATCATCCGCAAAGCCTCCCGTTTCAGTATGAGCGACGACAAGGAATTGATTTTTTGGGGAGTCAGCAAGTCATGCTGTGGCATATGCAAAGTACATTTAGTGCCTACCTCTGTGATTTTATCTTTAGAAAACAATACCTTCCCTGGAAATTCGGTCAACTTCCACAAAAAGGAGTCGAAGCAAAATTAAGAGAATCGGGGCAAAAGTATTTGCGCCTCAAGCCCCTATCCCGCCTAGACGTTTACCAATATTTCTTTGACCAGTCTGACTTTCAAGAATTGTTCACTGAACACTGCTGGTGGAGACGCAGCGTCTTTAAAGAACCAGTTCAACAACCTTAGGGGAAAGAATCATGAAAATTCTCTATGACGGCAACATCTATGCAATCCAATCTGCCGGAGGCATTAACCGTTACTTTGCCAACTTAATTAGCCGCCTTCCCCACCACGATACTCCAGTCCTAACGACTTGCCGTCGGCAGCACCTTAACTACCCGGCTCACCCCAACCTTGACCTACGGTTTTTTCCCAGACCTGAGATCTCTGGGATGCGACGAATTTCTTATTGGGTGGGTCAGCAATATTTTCAAACATTCACCCAGCGGCAATCTTTCGATTTACTGCACCCTACTTACTACTCACTCCTTAACTATCAGCCTATTGATGCTTATCCATTTCCTATTGTCCTGACTGTTCATGATTTCATTCATGAGCGCGTTGATCCTGATCATCAGGATGTCAAAAACAAACATAAAGCGATATTGCGCGCTCAAGCAATTATTTGTATTTCTGAGAACACAAAGCAGGATCTATTAAGTTACTATCCCTTTCTAGAAGATAAGATTACCGTTACCCATCTAGCGTCAGAAATTGATGTGAGCTTAGCATATGGGGTTGAACCTGTGCCTTCTCAGCCTTATTTTTTGTATGTGGGAAGCCGTACCTCTTACAAAAACTTTGATGGCTTACTGACAGCCTTGCTCAAGGTTGCCTCTGTTAATTCTGAGTTGCGGCTTTGTGTAGTGGGTGCTCCATTCACACGTCAAGAGCAAACGAAGATCGCAGAGATGGGACTGAGCGATCGCATTCAAAACTATGGTCAGGTTGCCGATCGCCATCTCGCCAAACTGTATCGCTGTAGCCTTGCTCTGGTCTATCCATCTTTTTATGAAGGCTTTGGTATTCCGCCACTAGAAGCCATGGCTTGCGAGACTGCGGTCATTGCCTCTAATACTTCTAGCCTGCCTGAGGTAATTGGAGATGCAGGCATTCTCTTTAACCCTGAGTCAAGTTCTGATTTGGCAGAGGCATTGTTATTACTGATGAACAGTTCGTTAGAGCGCGATCGCCTCATCTCTAAAGGATCTCAGCGCATCAAACAATATGATTGGGACAAAACAGCCGCCCAAACCTTTAACGTCTACCAATCAGTTCAGGCAGTTCAGGCAGTTCAGGCAGTTCAAGCAGTTTAGATAAGTCAGGGCGGCTAAAGGTCAGTTCGCGCATCACTCATTTAATACAATTTCGCCCAAAATTATGATCGTTATCTCCAGCAAATTTGGACAATTAGCCAACCGACTATTTCTCTTTGCCCATTTCATTGCCTTTGCAATTGAGCATAACTTAACTATCATCAATCCTGCCTTTGAAGAATACGCTCAGTTTTTCGAGCCAACCTGCACCGATCTACTGTGTCGTTACCCCATTAATCCATCGGGGTTTCCTATTCATCAGCAGATGCGAAGAGTGGTCTATGAACTTATCCGTATCCTGGGTTTTGGAGTGAATAAAGCTAAGATTGCAAACCCCCTTCTTGCTGTGCTCCGCCTGCCAGAGAACCAAGAATATGATTTAAGCAGCCCTGAGTTTTTAGACTTTGTTACTCAAAAAAAAGTCGTTTTCGTCAGAGGCTGGCTATTTCGTGACAATTCTAACTTTGTCAAACATGCAGATAAAATTCGAGATTATTTCGCTCCGATTTCAGTGCACCGATCGCGTGTAAAATCCTTGATCTCTACCGTTCGCCAATCTTGTCAGGTTCTGATAGGTGTGCATATTCGTCAAGGCGATTACGCTGAGTTTATGGACGGTAAATATTTTTATGAAGTTGATCAATACCTTCACATTATGGAGAAGGTGGAAGCTTTATTTCCAAGTCAAAAAGTAGGGTTTTTAATTTGCTCAAACGTTCAGCAAAATAAAGAAGATTTCGCATCCTTTAATGCGACTTTTGCTACTCATCATCTGGTTGAAGACTTATATTCGCTGGCACAATGTGATTACATAGTGGGCACTGTCAGCACTTATACGCTATGGGCTTCTTTTTACGGAGAAGTGCCACTTTACACCATTCAAGACCCCGATCGCTCGCCCACCATCACAGACTTCTTGGCTTACGGATCTGAGCCTTAATCCTTAGAGTTCTGCGGTTTGACCTGGATCCAGTCACCCTCAACCTGGGCGATCGCTTCTCCTGGCAACGGGTCACACTGGCTGCGATTTGGCGCACCAATCAACCCTACTAGCTTTTCAACCTGATCAAAACTAGGCGCGATCGGCAGAATTTTTTGTAAAAATTGTCGAATGACTCGCCGCTGCAACGCTAATGGAATTGATTGCAGCATGACTCGATTTAGCCCTAACTCTGAATGGGCTTTTTGCAGCAGTTCAAGAGCAGTCTGGTTCAAGTAATCCACATCGGCAGTTAGCAGATCCGCTGTTTGTGCCAAAGCTTGCTCGACCTGCGGATTGAAGTAGGTTTGCAGATAAGGAATGAGTTCTTGACGAATGCGATTGCGGGCATAATGCAAATCTTGATTAGTAGAATCTTCCCAGACTTTAAGATGAAAGAGTTGGCAGCATTCAGCCGTTTCAGTGCGGGTCATTTCTAACAGAGGACGCACTAACCTGATGCCTGAACCCAACTCGCGTTGCCAACTCAATGCCTGTAGCCCATCCGCTCCACTGCCCCGCAGCAGATTGTAGAGCGTGGTTTCAGCGCGATCGCTCTGAGTATGACCTGTCACTACAACCCCATAGCCCTCAGCGATCGCTATCTCAGCTAAAGCCTCATAACGCCATGCTCTAGCCGTTGCCTCGCTCGTCGGAATCTCAACCGCCGTTTTGCAGAAGTAGGGAACCTGCCATGCCCGAGCAATTTCTTCCACATAAAGCGCGTTGTCAGCCGCATCAGCCCGCCAACGATGATTGCAATGGGCGATCGCCAGTTCCCAACTCCACTTAGGCTGTAAGTCCAGCAGCAATTGCATCAAGCAAAGCGAGTCCTGTCCACCCGACACTGCCACTAGCAACCGCTCATTTTTAAGCAAAAGCTGCCGCGACCCCTTGCGGGTATCTCGAAGAGCGCGCAATACCCTGTGCAGTCGAGCATGATGCAACGTCCAACCAGCATCTGCCATTGTTAATATTCATCTAGGTTAATATTCATCTAGATCGGGGTAGATTTCGGGGTAATCATCTTTTCCTCTGCGGTTAGGGCGATCGCTCTGGGAATAGCTATCCCTGGGTTGGTCTCTTTGCTGGTAGCTGTCCCTCGGCTTAAAAATATCATCTTCATAGGGCGGTCTTTCCCGCTGAGTAGGTGCCCCTTCCTTCAGCAACTTTGGTCCATCAGGAATAAACTCCATGCGAATTCTCACTCGCCCCTTTTGCCATCCTTGATTGCCAAACCGCAGCACCTCACATCCCAAACCCCGTTCATTAAACCATCCTTCTTGCTCATCCGACCACTCATCTTCCCGCTCGCTTACTAACTGCGCTAATGCATCCAAAAACTCACTCGCCTTGAACGTCGCGTTGGACATTAAAACGCTACCCGCCCGCACATACAAAACCTCATCGTTGCTCAGCAACCCAAAATCATGATCCATGCTCACGCCTCCCTAATTTCTCAACCATTCTATTTAACTAAAAAAACCACCCATAGCTATGCAGTCCATTCCCCAGCAGGTTAACGCCCAAGTAACAAACCCAGACCACTACAAACCCCGAAGCTGCTAACAGCGCTGGTTTGCGTCCTTGCCATCCTCGCGTAATCCGCGCATGAAGATAAGCCGCAAATACTAGCCAGGTAATCATTGCCCAAGTTTCCTTGGGATCCCAACTCCAGTAAGACCCCCACGCCTCATTTGCCCAAACTGCTCCTGCAATAATTCCAATAGTCAGCAGCGGAAACCCCAACCCAATCATGCGATAGCTAATATTGTCCAGCGTGTCTGCCAAGGTTAGACGTTGAGGGGTTAACGTTGCTGTTCCTAGCAGGGAGGCTGAAGCCATCATCACAGCCGTTCCACCCCTAGTATGATCAGAATCAATCTGTTCTTCAACTGCTTTCCGTAGCCGATAGCGAGAATCTCGGAAGCCGCCTGTTCCCACCGAACTGCCCTTTAGCTCAATTTCTTGTCCGCGAGTAATAACGAGGAAAGCGATCGCCAACACAGCCCCCACCATTAACGCGGCATAGCTGAGCAGCATCACGCTCACGTGCATCATCAGCCAGTTCGACTTAAGGGCAGGCACCAACGGCTCCGATATTTGCATTTGGTCGGGCAAAGACAACGCCGCAAAGGCACAAATTCCCATTGCTACCGGAGCCGTCACCACGCCTACCAAATTGCTGCGGCTCATGTTCTCTGCCAAAAAATGGACAGCAGTGATGCCCCACGCGATGAAAAACAGCGATTCATATAGGTTGCTTAAGGGAAAGTAGCCGCCTTCAATCCAACGCGCCCCCAGCAATGCCGCTATGCAGAGATTGGCGATCGCCATTCCCGTCGTTCCTGCCACCGTCAGGTAAGCAAGCCTGGGAAATGCTGCGCCCGCCCAGTAAGCTAGCATCGTGATGAATAAGACCGCGAAGGACGCATTATCCAGCCAGCCCTGAAGTGCAACTAAATTCATGCCCAAATTCATGCCCCGTATCTCCAGTCGTACAAATAGGAATTGAGTCTCAAAAACTTAAACCTGATCCTTATGGTAACGCTTGGTGTCTCTATGAATGATGGGTTTATGGAGAAAGGCTCAGCGCGCTGGCAATGGCGCTTTGTGAATCAACACGTAAGCTTGAGCATATTCAGGCAGATTTTGGGTTGCCGCATAGAACGCATCGCGATCGCCAAACACGCCTGCCAGAAAATCTAGTTGATGCAAATTTGGCAAAAAAGCTCCGCCCGTATCCGCGACAACGCCTAACTGTAGTTGCGATCGCCCCCCTGTGCTGTGCGCTAACGCTACAATCTTGCCCAACCCCAGATTCAACACATCTCCTGCAAAGGTCACCCCTGGTTTAATCGAGATTTTAGACTCAAATTGGTGCCCATACCCTTTAATGCCATCCACCGCTCTAAAGTACCAGTAGCGTCCTTGCCGATTAGCCGAAACACCGGGAATATAAGCAATACCGTTGTTGCGATCGACATTGAAAAAGTCTGTAGTTCCATCGGTGAAGTTAATCGAGATGGTTCCTTGCAGCAAAGCATCTTCAAAACCCTCCCGCGTTAGGTAAGCCAACGGCTCCACCCGCCCAAACTCAGTCCCGCCTGGCTCATAAATCCCCGATAAAACCTCTTGCTTGGTGTACTTCAGGTAAAACTGATCCGACTCCGCCTCTTCTTTTAGTTGGTAGAGTGGTACATTAAACTCCGCCGTCTGCCTCCGAGAGCCAGGATGCTCAAACACCGCATATTTAGTCAGCCGCAACAGCCGTTCACTAGGAGTTTCTGGGTCGTAAGCATCCCACTGAATGACCCGAAAGTTGGCGTTGAGAAACTTCGGATCTTTTAACCGAATTGGCTGTCCACCTGCAATATCCTCCTGGAGAGTCGCGATCATAAATTCCAGCGTATTGAGCACATCCGCAACAGTAACTCCTTGGGTGCCTAAAATACCTTCCCGCGAAACCTCTGGGTTGTCTTGGGAATATGCTTGAAAATAGGCTTGAGTGTTTTGCAGAACGGTAAATAAATCCGTCTCATTAAACCGCACGTCCCCATTCGGCAGCGTTCCAGGTAACATGACTTGCCGACTGTCAATGCTGAAGCGATCGCGGTGCTGCTCGTCAATGGCTTGATAAAGGGTTGAAACAGCAGCTTGCGCGATCGGAAGAACGGGTTGAGATACGGGTTGAGAAGCCATAGGCTGCATTCGAGAGTTGAATACCCAAATGCTCAGGAGAATGACTGTGAAGCAAAGGATTAGACTAATTTTTCGGTTCAGCTTGGTTCTCATTTTACTGATGCTCTCGTTAGGCTCAAAGGCGGCTCAACTTTGTTCAAATATTGTCGCATTATTGCGCTGATTGGGGATTGCTAGAAAAGTCATCAGCCATAATTTCCAGTGCGTTTTCTCTCTTCCCTCTGGTTTCGCTTTGCCGTTTTGTTTGTTCTAGGGCTGTTGATTTGCCTGAATATATCTTGGCGCACTGCTTTGCAGATACTGCAAGGGTCGCCCTCCTCTTCACTCTCTCTATTGCCACCTCTCCCTCAAGATCCATTCATTCAAGCGTACTTTAATCATTCTCAATCCTCCCTTTATACAGAGCCCTATCGTCAACAAAAACGCTTAGGAGACAACTTAGAGCAAGTGGCGATAGATGCGATCGCTACCGCTCAATCCACGATCGACATCGCAGTTCACGAAATTAACCTGCCCCATATTGCCCTAGCACTGAGAGAACGGCATCAGGCGGGAGTTCAAGTTCGGGTCATTATCGAAAACTCGTACAGCCGCCCACTAAGTCGCATGACTGCTCAGCAAGTCAACGCATTAAATGAGCACGATCGCAAAAAATATGATGAGTTTTTGCAACTCGCCGACCTTAATCATGATGGACAAGTCGATGCAGTAGAAGCCGAGCAGAGAGACGCGATCGCCATTTTACAAATTGCTCAAATTCCCCTCATTGACGACACTGCCGACGGTTCTAAAGGCAGCGGTTTAATGCATCACAAATTTATAGTTATCGACGGTAAAACTCTCATCGTCAGTTCCGCCAACCTCACGCTGTCAGACATTCACGGTGATTTTATCGCCCCTGCCAGCCTAGGTAACGCCAATCATCTTCTTAAAATCAGTAGCCCCCAACTGGCGGAAAACTTCACCCAAGAGTTTAATTTAATGTGGGGCACTCGTAGTTCCTATCCTCTTTTTGGAGTTAAAAAAGCTTACCGTGCGCCCCAAACTGTGACGCTTACCCCCCGTTCTACTGTGACTGCGCAGTTCTCTCCTACCTCTAAGCGCCTAGATTGGGAGGAGAGCGTCAATGGGCTAATTAGTCGAGCAATCAGTACTGCTCAGCGATCGGTAGATTTAATGCTGTTTGTGTTTTCCGAGCAGCCGTTGAGCGATCGTTTAGAGCAGGTGAAAAGCCGAGATGTGCAGGTACGCGCCTTGATCGAACCGCAGTTCTTCAGCCGTGATTACAGTGAGGCGTTAGACATGATGGGCGTAGCATTAAAGAATCAGCGTTGTCGGTATGAGAAAGGTAACCGAGTTTGGCGATCGCCCATTACCACAGTCGGCACACCAGATTTGCCCCAAGGCGATTTGTTGCATCACAAAGTCGGCATTGTGGATCAGCATCTTGTAATCACAGGTTCGCAAAATTGGAGTGAAGCGGCTAATGATAATAACGACGAAAATCTTCTGGTCATTGACAACGCAACTGTTGCTGCCCATTTCCAACGAGAGTTTGAGCGATTGTATCAAGGTGCGTCGTTAGGGATTCCGAGCAGCGTTCAACGAAAAGTTAAAGAGGAGAAAACTCGATGTTAGGAATTAAACAGCTTAGCTTTTGAATGAGAAGATTAGGCGGGATGGTAATAAAAGGCAACACCTAAAACTACATAGGTCGCCAACAATAGAGTTCCATCCAACCAATTCGATCGCCCGCCGAAGCTGATCAAATTATTGACTGTTACCGCGATCGCTAACGCCACTACTTCAAAGGCGTTAAAGTTCAGATCGATCGGATGCCCCGAAAATTGCCCTACAAAAACCAGCACTGGAGCTACGAATAAAGCGATCAATAAACTATCGCCTGTTGTTGTAGAAACCGTCAGATCCATCTGATTCTTCATGGCTAATCGCACTACGGTTACGAATCCTGCGACATCGCTAATTAATGGAATCAGAATGACTCCTGTGAACAGCGGCGTTAAACCCAACCTTTGAGTTTCTGGCTCAATCACATCAATAAATAACTCAGATTCAAACGCAACCGCGATCGTCGCCGCCAATAGGATGCCAATCCAAATAATAAGGCTTAAGCTTTTCTCTTTCGGTTCCTCGGGTTCTGACACACTTTTGTCAGCTAAACCAATCTGGTAAAGATAGCTGTGTGTTTTAAGTGAGAATAGCAGGGTTAGTCCATAAACAATAATCAGAATAGTGGCAACCACCATAGAGAGATTATGAATGGCGATCGCATCGCCAATATTAGAGGTATAAATCACCATCGTTGGCAGCGCGATCGCGGTGACGGCAAGCGTCATCGAAGAACCGTTTACTCTGGCAAGCACAGGCTTAAATTCTTGCTCTTTATAGCGCAACCCACCCGCCAACATCGCTAACCCCAACAGCAATAACAGCGCACTTAAAATGCTGCCCGTAATGCTGGCTTGCACAATATCAATCAATCCTCTTTTTAAAGCTGCCAACGCAATGATTAAAGCAGTGGCATTTCCAAAAATGGCATTGACCAGTCCGCCCACAGAAGGCCCTGTTACCACTGCAACTTTTTCGGTTGCAGTAGAGAGCCAAATCGACAGCGGTACGATCGCCAATGCCGAAGTAACAAAGATGGTCGAGTCTCCCCAATCGAGCAGCTTGGCGGCGATCGAAATTGGAACAAAGATGAGAAGGACGAGCGGAATAATATTTCTAATGCTCACTGGACTCAATTTATCCTCTGTTGATCAATGGGCAACCGATCGCTAGGCAAATGATCTTCAACGGGTACAAGATTGGGCATGATGCCAGAAGCCAGGGGGAATTGCACTACTTTAGAGGATTCTGGTGCGATCCAACTGCTCGCTTGAGTGAGTGAATGAAAGTTACCACATAATAAAAGGCGATCGCCTGCCTGCAAATCACTTGCACCGTTGGGGAACCGAATATATTTGCTTTCCCGCCGAATCGCCTGAATCAAAATGCCAAACTGCTGTCGAATGTGCAGTTCTGCTAAAGTTTTCCCGATTACATGGCTATCGTCAGGCACCAGCAACCATTGGCAAGAGGCTTGCTCTGGCACCACGGTTTCCCCTTTAGCCAATTCACTAAATGCTGCCATTTCGTCAGCATCGCCCACGATGAGGAGGCGATCGCCCTCCTGCAAAGGCGTTTGTGGATCGGGGTAGTCAATTTCTTCGCCCTGATCTCGGCGAATTGCCATCAGGCTTACCCCCGTTAAGCGGCGCAAATCGGTTTCTTCCAAAGTCATCCCAGCCAGTGGTGAACCTTCCGGCAATGGATACCAACGACTGTTCATGTCTTGTGCGGCAACGACCAAATCTCGCGAAATTTGCTCAGGCTGCCGCTTTGAAATAAGATCTTCATAATGAGAATTACGAATTTGCTGCACTTCTCGCTGAATAATGGGTAGCGGAATGCCAATGCTGGTTAATAGGTGGGCAGAAAGCTCAAGGCTCGCTTCTAGCTCAGGCTGTACCACTTCTTTTGCGCCTAGTTGATATAGCAAATCAATGTCTTTTTCATGCTCTGCACGGACGACTACATCTAAATCTGGAGCAAGCTCCAGTGCCCGCTTGAGGCTAAGGCGCGTACTCATCGGATCTGGCAGCGCGATCGCCATTCCCTTAGCTTGGCTCACCCCCGCAGCTTGCATCACGTGCAAACTTGCTGCATTTCCGTACACGTAAGGAATTTCTGCCTCGCGCAACTGTTGAATGGCTTGCTCAGATTGATCAATCACCACCACCGGATAGTTATGGGACTGGAGCAATTGAACAATATTGTGTCCAATATGACCGTAGCCACAGACCACAATATGATCCCGCTTTGGTAGATTTTCCGGCACTTCCCATGCCTCTTCTGAACCCTCTAGCAAAGTTTTCATCCAGGGCACCTGCTCAGCCCATTCAAAAAGCTGAGGAATTAATCGCAATACAAATGGGGTCAGCACCAACGTTACTGCTGTTGTACCTAAAATCAGCAGATAAACCCGCCGCGACACCAAGCCCAAAACCTGTCCTTTGCTTGCCAAAACGAAAGAAAATTCTCCAATTTGCGCCAGCCCCAAACCCACAATCAACGAAGTTTTGAGCGGATAACCAAATGACTTGACCAGCGGCGTAATAATCAAAAACTTGCCGATAAAGACTAGCGTCACCAGTCCTAAAATCAGTTCTAAATGGTTCCAAATAAAGAATGGATCGATCAACATGCCGATCGCCGCAAAAAATAGCGTGGCGAAAATATCCCGAATCGGTTCCACATAGGTCAAAGTTTGATCGGCGTACTCTACCTCTGAAATCATTAATCCGGCGATGAACGCGCCCATCTCGATAGAAAGCCCCATGTATTCCGTTAATAGCGCAATGCCTAAACAGAGGGCAACCACGCCAAGGAGGAATAACTCTTTGCTTTCAGTGCGAGCCAAGAACCGCAGCAGTGGCGGAATGACCCAGATACCTGCCACGATCGCCCCACCTGCCAACAGTGCCGTCTTCAGTAGCGCAATCGCGATCGCCACCCCAATTTCTTCAGAAGGCTGGTTCAGGGCTGGTAACACTGCCAACATGACCCCCAACGCCAAATCCTGTACCACCAAAATCCCTAACATGACTCGCCCGTGCGCCGTCTCCGTCTCATTCTTCTCCATCAAGCACTTCAGCACCACCGCCGTTGAAGAAAGAGAGAGAATTGCACCCAAAAATACGCCCTGTGTTGCCGAAGACACCCAGCCCACGCCCGTCGAAACCAGCGCTGTTACTAGGATGGTTAGGAAAATCTGCAAGCCTCCGCCACCCAAACTAATTCCCTGGACTTTTTTCAATTCTGAGAACGAAAACTCTACCCCCAAGGCAAATAGCAAAAACGCTGCACCAAACTGCGCCAACGTCTCTACTTGAATAAGCTCCTTAACCAGCCCCAGCCCAGCCGGGCCCACGATCGCCCCACCCATTAGGTAACCCAACAGCACGGGCTGTTTCAGCAATGCTGCCAGCAGTCCACCACCCGCCGCCGCCGCTAGAACAATAACGAGATCAACAATTAATCGAAAGTCTTCTTGCACGAGTTTGTAATCTTGGAGAAATGCTAAGAAATTTGAAGCTTAATGATTTCAGCATACCGAGTTTTCAGATTCTGCGGAGAGCAAACTCGAATTCAAAATTCAAAAATTTGAAAAGAATTCAGGATCAATGCAGAGTTCCCTAGAATATGGATTAGATCCTTCAGCAAACTCCCGATCGCCTCTTCCCATGACCCATCCTTCTCCTTCCCTTCCCAACTCGGCACTCAAAGCCCTCAAGTCATTTCGCCGTTTTCTGTGGCAATATCGCTTGTCCGTTAGCCTCGTACTAGGCGCGATCGCGCTCCTGTCCGTCCTCGTTACCCCTATCCTGAGTGCCCCTGCTGTAACTCCGACTGTCCAGGTGCAACCTTCTAACCCCCAACTTGGCGATACTTTATCGGTAGTGATTCAGGGCAACAGCAGCGCTAACCCAACGATCGATTTTAATCAAAAGACCTACACCGCTTTTCCCATTGGCGCTAACCGCTACCGTGCTTTGCTACCCACAACCCCACAATTTTCAGCAGGGCGTAAGCCCATTCAGGTGATGATCGATGGCACTGTGAAAGATTTGGTGGTGCAATTGCGCGATCGCACCTTTCCAACGCAAAGTATTTGGCTAGGCAATGGCGGCGGACCTGAAGGAACTGACCATGAGTTCGATCGCGTTGATGCCTTCAAAGCCTTGATCACCCCAGATAAACTTTGGAATGGAGCTTTCCGCCGTCCCGCAACCGGTGAAGTGACCAGTATCTACGGCGTTCGTCGGTACTATAACGGTGAATTTGCCGAAGACTACTATCATCGTGGCGTAGACTATGCCGGAGAAGTTGGCTCTGCTGTGGTTGCCCCTGCTGGCGGCAAAGTCGTATTAGTCGGGCGAGTTGCCGATGGTTTTGAAATTCATGGTAATACCGTTGGCGTTGACCATGGGCAAGGCGTTATCAGCATTTTTATTCACCTGAGCCGCATCGATGTCAAAGAAGGCGATCGAGTGCAAGCCGGACAAACTTTAGGCGGAATTGGCTCTACAGGCGCAGCGACAGGGCCACATCTGCACTGGGGACTGTATGTTAATGGGCTATCGGTTGATCCGGTGCCTTGGCGAGAAACTGGCTTTGAGTAGCCTAACTTGCTAAGTCTCTCTGCTTGTTTCCAAAGTTTTCTGGGCATTATAAGCAGGATTGAGCGTGAGTGAGCGATCGCCCTAACGCAGGGTGTTTTGGAGCTTAGGAAGAAATTATGAGTATTGAAAGAATTGTTGAACAGGCTCTGCAAGATGGATATTTAACGCCAGCAATGGAGGCAGAAGTTGGGCGAATTTGTGATACTGCCTCTGAGTTGTCTATTGAAGAATACATGGCATTAGACCGGCTCATGGGCGCTCTGCTTACGGGCGAAGTGGTGGCAGTGCCTCGCAAGCAGTTTATTAATGTTATGGAAGAATTGGTGCTCACTGAGTCGATCGCTCGTGTTGCGGAGATTGAAGCCACCAGCGATTGTACCCTCGACTTAGGCGACATTGCAGCTTATGCCCTCAATCGTCTGCCGCCTTTGTATGCGACGACTGAAGAAGGTGCAGACTATCAGCGAGGCAGAGCTAAAGACGAATTACAAGATCTGATTGCCCAACAGGTCAATGAGGCGATCGCTCGTAACCTGGATCAACCTGAGTTTTTTCCAGAGCGCCAAGTATTGAAAAAGAATACAGGAAGCGAAATGTTGACCCAGGTAAGCTCGCTACTTAAGACCCATGCCTATCAATATGAAGTGCAAACGCATTAAAGGATGCATTCAGTCAAAAGGGCGAGGTTCTAAAAGAGAGCCTCGCTTTTTTGTAGCTCTATCACAAACTTAAGATCGCAAATTAAGGTTGTACCACTACTACTGTTCCGATCGCCACCTGCTCATACAGTGCTTGAATATCTTTATCCCGCATCCGAATACAGCCATGGGAAACGGCTTGTCCAATGAGGTCGGTTTGATTAGTGCCATGAAAGCCAATTTGGTGAGTACCATCTGTCCAAAAGCCAATCCAGCGGCTGCCTAGGGGGTTGCCTGTTCCGGTTGGAATAACATCGCCTGTAAAAGGATGTTGCCACGTCGGATTGAGTTGCATATTGAGAATACTGAATTTGCCTGGCGGCGTTTCCCAACCAGCCTTGCCAACAGCAATGTCATAGCCCACTTGGGTATTTCCATCAGCATAGAGATAAACTTTGCGATCGCCCAAATCCACCACAAGTTGTGATTGCTTCACTTCTGCCTGGTTGGAGGATGATAAAGCATTCAAAGCGTTGGCAGTTAGAGCCGAAAAAGCCCCCATCTGGCTTGCCACCATCAAGCTTACTGTGGCAAAGCTCATCCACATAAAACTTTGGGCAAAGGAGTAATCTCGACTCATGATGTGATGCAGAAACTTTTTCAGAGAGGCTGATCTAATTATCTAGTGTTTCAATTGTTCCGTTCAACCCATTGCTATCTAAAATTTGTGCAGCTTCCTCAGCATTGGTGCGATCGCCAAACGCGCCCACCTGCAAAACAGCTTTTCCGTCAGAGTAAGTTGTAAATGCACCTGGAAACAGCGATCGTACTTGCTCGGCTCGTCTGCCAGCCGCCACCACCACCCGATACCGCAACCCTCTCACAGCAGCACTTTGTCTACTGCCAGACTCTCGATTTTGCAACGGGTTCCGAGAAACATTGACAACAGGCAAATCTCCTACATTGCCAATAGGCGGTTCGGCAGGGACACGCAGAAGGTTAGATGAAGCGCTAGAGGTTGGGGGCGCTGTAAAAGTAGATCGAGAAGTCGCTTGGGTTTCTGGGGGAGGAACAGGAATAGGTGTAGAGCGACTAATGGGCAGCCGCCGCTGTTCAGATTGGGGGGCAGGGACGGGAATATTGACGATCGATGGGCGAGCAGTTGAGCGATCGGGACGCGACCTTTGGGGAGTTGCTGAAGCTGAGAGAGGCGGTTCAGAAGAATTTTGCGATCGGGGCATAACACCTGCACGAGGTGTTATCTGGGCTTGAGATGCTGCCAGGAGCCGAGGAGGATTAACGGGTGAGGTTGTTGACTGAGCGGGGGGCGTTTGAATCAGGGTGGCTGGAGTTTGAGGACGAATGGACATTGAAGTGGCTTGAGCGGTCGCAGCAGGACGGGAGTCGCGCTGTCTCGTAGATGCGGCAGGAGCAGCGGCTTCCACTTGATCCAAGCCATCCTTAATAGCAGGCTGCGCTGTCGCCGCCACCACAACGCCTGTCCGGTTTTGGCTAAAAGCATTGCCCCACAAGGTCGGTGTACTGTCTCCCATAATGGCAACGCCCGCCAAATTACTGCCCGTAAAAGTATTGTTGGCGATCGTGGGGCTGCCTGCCTCTATCCAGACCCCATACCCGTTAGGGTGAGGATTGCTGACCGTAACTCCCATAATTTGTCCGGTTCCAACGATCGCTACATTCTGCTGACCTGCTGTCGCTGTTGTAAATGCTCCTCCACCCTGAATGACAATATTTTTCCCTTTTGTGCTGGGGTCACCTTGAATGATCACGCCAGGCGGCAAGATCAGGGGAAAAACTTCACCCGTATCTGGCGTATAGGTTCCGGCTGCCACCATGACAATGGTGTTGAACGAGGCGTTTTGAGACTGAACAGCCTGGAGCGCGCGGGTTAAAGTCCGAAAGGGCGATCGCTGGGTTACGCCCTGCCCTGCATCATTGCCGCTGCTAGAATTGACGAACAAGAATTGCTGCGCTGCATCAGAACCAGAAGACTGGACAGCAGGCGGAACCTGAATTGGCTGAGCGATCGCTCCAGAGGCATAGCCCAAAACTGTCAATAGCCCTAAACTAGACAACGCTTTAACCCAAGGTCGGAACCGATTGTGAAGATTGGGGGAAACGGTCAAACTCATGGGATTTTCTCCTATTGCCAAAGCACGTCAACCTTTCAGGAACCGATTCAATTTTGCCCCATTATCTTGAAAACGCATCAAGCTTCGATAAAGTTCACGAACTTAAGAAGGCAGCTTGAGAGATTAGGGCTTATGCAGATTGGGGCGGATAACAGACTGAGAACGCCCGATTAGGCTGACTCACTGCTACGATCAGAAAATTAAATGTCAGACTCTCATGGGCGAAACATTGAGCCAAAATAGCCTTTCCAAATCAACTCTTTATCGCATTCTCGACGCGAATCTAGACCGCGCCCGCGAAGGATTGCGGGTTATTGAAGAATGGTGCCGTTTTGGGCTAAACCAAGCATTGCTCACCTCGGAGTGTAAGCAACTGCGGCAGGCGCTGGCACGCTGGCATACGCCCGAAATTTGGGCATCGCGGGACACAAGCAATGATCCGGGTACTGGCTTGACCCATCCTCAAGAAGAAAGTCGCGCAGACATCACCCAAGTGCTCCGGGTGAACTTTTGCCGAGTGGAGGAGGCTCTGCGCGTTTTAGAAGAGTATGGCAAGCTTCATATTCCTCAAATGGCGGCTGATTGCAAGCAGATGCGCTATCAGGTCTATATGCTAGAGACGAGTTTAATTGGGCAACAGCGGCACCAGAAATTGCAGCGATCGCTCCTTTATTTAGTCACCTCACCAGTCGAAAACCTCTTTGCCACGGTTGAAGCAGCCCTTCAAGGCGGGGTTCCTCTGGTGCAATATCGTGATAAAGATGCCGATGACTCAACTCGTCTACACAATGCCAAGCGACTTAAACAGCTTTGCCACCAATATGATGCACTGTTTATTATGAATGACCGCGTAGACTTGGCGATCGCTGTGGATGCCGATGGCGTTCACCTGGGGCAGCAAGATATGCCTATTGCCGTTGCCCGTCAGCTACTGGGCAATCAACGCATTATTGGTCGTTCTACAACTAATCCAGACGAAATGCAGCAGGCGATCGCTGAAGAAGCCGACTATATTGGTGTGGGCCCTGTCCACGAAACTCCGACCAAAGCCGGAAAAGCTGCCGCTGGATTAGAGTATGTCAGCTATGCTGCTGCCCATGCCCCCATGCCTTGGTTTGCCATTGGAGGCGTTGATACTGAAAATCTTCAGCCTATTCTTACTGCCGGAGCAACGCGCGTGGCAGTCGTACGGTCAATTATGGCGGCTTCAGACCCAACGCTGACCACCCAGTTTTTTATCTCGCAACTGCATCGAACTTTTCCTCTCTCTTCCGATAGGTGACGAAAAGGAAGAAATCTATCTAAGTTGCCGTTTGCCCCTCAGCAATATCTATGAATTCTGTCATTACCGTACAAATCAATGGCGATCGCTGCCAATGTCCACCCCAGACTTGTCTACCAGAACTGTTAACCCAATTGGGCATGAATCTTCGTTTGGTGGCTGTAGAGTATAACGGTGAGATTTTACATCGGCAATTTTGGGATGAAACCGAAGTGCAGGAGGGCGATCGACTGGAGATTGTAACTATTGTGGGAGGTGGATAATCAACAGCTAGAAAGAGGTTCGGTAATCCACTCCTAAGTCTCTCTTAAGACCCTTCTGTCGATGACCTAGAGAAGATAGACTAGATGAAACGAATAGTTTGTAACGTTTGGTTAAGCCGAAAGGTTAATTAAGAATCTACAGCCTCAGCCAACGTCAACCTTCATCAGTTTGAATCGGCATGGCACTATGAACAACAACTTGAACAAAAAACTCTCTAAACTCATCAAATCCTGGGTCAAGCCTCTCTTTGCAATCTGTCTGGTCTTTACGCTAGTTCTAAGCCAAGCAGATGGAGCCTTAGCAGCACGAAGTGGCGGTCGAGTGGGTGGGGGAAGCTTCCGTGCCCCCAGTAGCGCCCCTCGTAGTGCTCCTGGGGGTGGCTATGGTGGCGGCTACGGCGGCGGCTATGGTGGTGGTTACTATCCCGGTGGGGGTGGCTTTGGCTTTCCGTTCCTTCTACCCTTGTTTGGGTTTGGTGGTGGTGGATTATTCTCAATTCTGATCTTCTTTGCGATCGCTAGTTTCCTGGTTCGCAGTTTCCGTTCTACTCAAGGTGGCGGAACTACAGATAGCTATGGTTATTCCACTGGGTCGCCCACTGTTTCTGTGGCAAAAGTCCAGGTTGGTCTTTTGTCCGAGGCACGAACTCTACAAGCAGATCTCGATCGCATTGCAAAAACTGCTGATACCAGCAACTCTGAAGGTTTGACTCTGCTGCTGCAAGAGACAACGCTTTCCTTACTCCGGCACCCAGAGTACTGGAGTTATGCAGGTAGTGACACTCAGCAAACTCGTTTAGAAGCTGCCGAAGATCAATTCAATCGCTTTTCTTTGACAGAACGCAGCAAGTTTACCGAAGAAACTCTCTCCAATGTCAATAACCAGTTGCGCCAAGCAACTCCCAAGGGATTGCTGCCTGATGCCAGCGGACAGCTTGTTGAGTCTGACCAAGACCCCGGTGCTTATATCGTTGTGACCTTACTGGTGGCAACTCAAGGCAACCTGAAGCTGCCTGTCATTCGCACTTCCCAAGATTTGCGTCAAGCATTAGGGCAGCTTGGAGCAGTTTCTAGCGATAACTTGTTAGCAGTCGAGGTCATGTGGACTCCTCAGGCTGAAGGAGACACTCTTTCCTCTGACGATATGGTGCTAGGCTACGCTGATCTGAAAATGATCTAATGTTTCTTGAGCGCTGCAATTAACCCTTGCAACCTTCAAGGGGGATCTGAATGTTCAGATCCCCTTTGAAGGTTTATTTTATTCAAGCCTCTCGTACCTTGGGACAAGGCTCTAAAGATTTCATCACACCACATTGATTAATTAAACAAGGCTGTTGATAAGCTGCTTCCTCTTCTAAAGGTGGTGGTATCTGCCCAAACACCATCTCACAACTCATATCTTCAAAGTTAGGAGTCATGGTTAGGGGAATTCCTAGTCTCTGGGTTAGAAAGTTTTGCGTTGGCATTTTGCACATGTTGATGCACATCCCCACGCACCCACTCTGCTCCAAATAGCGGCATTTCTTCATGTACACACCGCTTCTCTGAGTGCGGATCTGTTGATCTAACCCTTTCACTTCAACTTCTCGCACTTCACAGGGCCCTACCAGCCATTCAAACAGCAGAGCCGCAAACCAAGCATTTGATTCACAAACCCACTGAGTCGGCGAAAGCAAGGTGCGGATTAGGGTTGAAACTGCCGACGGCACCAAAGAATTTAGCACTTTCGCTACAACTGCCTGCTGCTCTTTAGCGGTTCGCCCTTGCATGATTTTTTTAGACAGATCTACAAATCCGTCGTAACCGTGCAATTTTGTCTTCTTGTCAATGGCTTTTGCCATGTTTCGCGAAAGAATCCAGATAAAGAAGCGATCGAGGCGATCGTCGTGATAAATTTCTTTTTCTATCATAGTCAGATGCGGTGAGGATGGGCTGGGTCTATTAAATGGTTAAAAATCTTAAGCTCTCGAAAATGGTAAAGCCCAGAAATCCTTCCCGAAAGATAAGAATTTCAGCAGGGTTTGATTTACCTTAGAAGTTCATTATAAATACCCCCATGAAAACTCCTTATTGGCTCATTGCTATTTTTGCGGCGATCGCTGCTGTTGTGGGAGCCAGCCTCGCTTCTTATCAACCGATAGTATCCCCTAACCCGATCGCCTCAGTCTCTCCTGCCCCATCCTCCATTGCATCCCCCAGTCCCTCTCCTTCAGCAATAGTAGCTTCTTCCCCAAAACCATCCCTTTCTCCTTCAGCCCCCAGTCTTACCGAGCAATCTAAACTGGTGATCAATGGCATTCATCCGATTCAAATTGGCATGACCGTTATAGAAGCCACCAAAGCTGTAGGGCTCCCTGCAAGAACGGATGGTGACGTGGCAAGTCAAAGCTGTTTCTATTACAAATTTCAAGGCGGAGTGCCTGGTCTTGCAATGATGGTGGTGGGCGATCGCATTATTGGAATTGAGATTGAGCAAGGCAGCAAAATCACGACCCGTAGTGGTGCAGGCATTGGTTCTACTGAAGAGCAAATCAAAGCGCTCTATCCAAAGCAAATTGAAGTTACGCCTCATCCCTTTGTTAAAGGTGGGAACTATTTAACTTTTGTGCCCAAAAGCACTGCTGATAGCAAATACCGCATTATTTTTGAGACAGATTCAAGGGGAAAAGTCACTGAATTTCGCGCTGGACAAATTCCCGAAGTAGGATCTATGGAAGGATGCGCATAAGATTAAACTCAGGCAGCGTGCTCTTCGAGATACCCACAAGGGGTCGCTGTTCTCATAACTTTTCTGCCCTCTGAGCTTGCCTCATGAATGCCTCCCTAGACATCTTTGCTTCTCGCCACTTTGTTGAATGGTTGAGCGAACACCGCCTGAGCCTTGCTCTGACTACTTACCAAACCTCTCGCCTGATCCTTTTAGGAGCCACGCCTGAAGGACGAATTTCAGGATTTGAGCGGCTTTTTGATCGGGCAATGGGGCTGTGTGCAACCTCAGAGCGACTTTATCTTAGTTCTAAGTACCAAATTTGGCAGTTTGATAATGTTTTGGAAGTAGGGCAGTTCTATAAGGATTATGACAAGCTTTATATTCCCCGAATTGGCTACACCACCGGAGATTTGGATATTCATGATGTGGTGATCGATCGCACGGGCAAGTTAATTTTTGTTAGTACTTTATTAAACTGTTTAGCGACGGTCAGCGATCGCCATAGCTGCACTCCCCTTTGGCAACCTTCTTTCATTTCTAAGTTGGTCAACGAAGATCGGTGTCACCTGAATGGGCTGGCAATGATCGATGGCGAACCGCGCTATGTGACTGCCTGTAGTCAATCCGATATTGTGGATGGCTGGCGCGACAAACGGCGTAACGGTGGGTGTGTCATTGATTTGCATTCTCATCAAATCGTTGCCACAGGCTTATCTATGCCCCACTCGCCTCGCTACTACCATGACAGGCTATGGCTACATAACTCTGGAACAGGCGAATTCGGATACTTAAATTTGCAAGCTGGAACCTTTGAAGCGATCGCCTTTTGTCCAGGCTACTTGAGAGGCTTAGCCTTTTGGCAGGACTTCGCCATTGTGAGTCTGTCCAAACCTCGGCGGGAAGACCATACATTTTCAGGACTAGCACTCGATGACCAATTAGCCGCTAAAGATGCCGAAGCCCGCTGCGGTTTGATGGTTATTGACTTGCATACGGGCAGCATTGTCCATTGGTTACGGTTAGAAGGCGTGATTACTGAACTCTACGATGTGCAAGTTCTACCCAAGGTACAGCGTCCGATGGCGTTAGGTTTCCAGACTGATGAAGTCGCGCAGCTACTGACGCTAGACAAGATGGGCAGCCTTTAAAAAACAAATGGAGTGCGATCGGCACTCCAGAAGACTTGCAGATATGAATGGTAGATGAATTGATTTAGTGAACTGTAAAACCCAAGATTGCCAACAAGCCACCGATTAAGTAGAAACGAGAAACCACCGTAGTTTCAGACCAACCCGTTAATTCAAAGTGATGATGCAAGGGAGCCATTTTGAAAAGTCTTTTGCCCACGCCATCACTATTCTTTGTTGCCTTGTAGTAGCCGACCTGAGCAATCACAGACAGCGACTCAACCAGGAAGATGCCGCTCAAAATGAGTAACGCAAACAGCGAGTGACTCAGCAAACCCACGGCTGCTAAGGCACCGCCTAGCGCCAAGGAGCCCGTATCACCCATGAAAACTTTTGCCGGGTTATGGTTGTGCGCTAAAAACCCTAAACAGCCGCCGCTGAGACCAGCACAAAAAACCATGAGTTCTGGAGAAGTTGGCGCAATCAGTGCCCCCAAACCCATCAGCGCGATCGCTCCTGTTCCACCCGCCAAGCCATCTAATCCATCGGTTAGATTGGTTGCATTGCTTTCAGCTACCAAGACAAACCCCGCTAATAGCCAGAATGCTGCCCCCAAGGGAAGAGTCATCCCTAACGGTAAAAGAATAGTCGTAATGTCCCAAGGTTGGCTCCACGCCATCCAGATACAGAAGAATGCGGCAAAGCCAATTTGCAACGCCAGTTTCATCCGGGCGGAAATGCCTTTGTTCGACTTCTTCAAGAGGATTTGCCAATCATCTAAGAAGCCGATCGCCCCATAAGCCAGTGTTAGCACCGATACTGCTAGAACATTAGAATTAAACCCAGTCCAAACCAAAGCCAACATTACTGCAACAGGAACAAAGAAGATGCCTCCCATCGTGGGAGTCCCTGCTTTCTTCAAGTGTGCCTGGGGCCCATCTTGGCGAATTACTTGTCCTGCCTTGAGAGCTCTCAGCATCGGTACAGCCCAAAAGCCCACCCCAGCCGTTGCTAAAGCACAGACGATTAGAGGCAACGTTAGCCCAATGCCTGAAAAAAGCGATCGTCCAGCAAACCAATCTAGAACCAAAGCGACAATGCTTAGCCCTGCTCCTAACGTTAGAAATAGATGGTATCCCACAAGACCACTGAGGGGTCTATCGGGGTGCAATTTTGCATCCACAAGTTTTACTCTCACGTTCCACACCACTCACTACACCAGCACCCTAACCCTTTACGGAAAACTCATCTACTGAATTTCAAGAGCATTAAAGCCTACAGAAATGGCTGTAGTCAAGCTTCTCTGCTACCAAAGGTCTAAAGTTCCCCTAAAAATATCTCAACTTTGAAATTTTGGATCAAGTTCTTTAAAAAAAATCTCCTGTAAGTATTCCTACAGGAGAACGGTTAAGGCTAGTCGTCTAAATCGAGCGCATCATCATCGTCATCATCTGCCTCAAACGAGTTATCTTCGCCCGCCATCAAATCAGTGATTTCTTCACCGTCTTCACGGTAATCAAAATCTTGAACGTCTCGGGCAAGCATCCGCCCAGTTCCTTCTAACCAGCCTAAGATAGAAGCATCTCGTTGCAGGGGAATGACGGCAGCAGGTTGACTTCGGGGGACTTGATGGAGCGCAGGGTTTTTCCTATCCATGGAGCTTCTGTACCTGTAGTGAGATCTGTTTGTAGTTTATACATTGTATGGCGTATGGCGAAGGTAGGCAAAAATGCTTGGTAAATCAGCTTTACTGGAGGCGATCGCCGGGAAAAATCGCGGATTACTAGCGACTGATTCTGAGCGACGAGCTATTTTGGCAACGGTGGCGCAACTGGAAGAACGTAACCCCACTCCTCGCCCCTTAGAAGCGATCGATAAACTCAACGGCAACTGGCGGTTGCTGTTCACAACTAGTCAGGGACTATTGAAAATTGATCAATTTCCACTGGTCAAACTCGGACAAATTTATCAGTATATTCAAGCCAGTTCTTCTAGCATTTATAACGTCGCTGAAACTTCTGGTTTACCCTTTCTTGAGGGGATGGTGAGCGTCGCGGCAAAGTTTGTGCCTTTGTCCGATCGCCGGGTAAAAGTAAACTTTGAGCGATCGATTATTGGCTTACAGCGCCTGGTCGATTATCGATCGGTCGATCACTTTATTCAGCAGATTGAGGCAGGAGAAAAGTTTAAGGCGATCGATTTCAGCATTACCAGCCGCGAACAAAAAGGTTGGCTGGACGTGACTTACTTAGACGACGATCTGCGAATTGGACGAGGCAATGAAGGCAGCGTATTTGTCCTAACTAAAACTTAAGTCGATCGCGTTGGAGCACTCTCGAAACCAATAGAAAAGTAAAAGACCCAACAGCCCCCTGCCAGGTCTTTATGAACGTCACTTATCTTTCTTTACTTTAGGCGGGAGGCTTGATGGGAGGCTTCACCATTCTGGTTCGCCCGATCGGGTGAACTATTCTACGCCTTCAATTCGGTCTTCCACCTGCTGATAAAGTTCTCGTAGAAGCTGCAAATTGCTTTCACTGGTTTCCCAATAGCCACGACCATTAACTTCTAACAATGTCCCTACCATCTTGCGGAAAGAGTTGGGGTTGAGGTTCATGAGGCGATCGCGCATTTCCTGATCGGCAATAAACGTGGTGTTCGTGTCTTCGTAGATCCAGTTATCAACGGCTCCGGCGGTGGCTGACCAGCCCATTGTGTTGACCAGGCGCTTAGAGAGTTCGCGCACACCTTCGTAGCCGTGGGATAACATCCCTTCGTACCATTTGGGGTTGAGCATCTTGGTACGAGCATCGAGGCGAACGGTTTCAGAGAGCGATCGCACCTGTGCATTTGCCGTCGTCGTATCGGCAATGTAAGAAGCAGGTGTTTTACCATCGCCTCGCAGCGTCGAGACGACCTTGGTTGGGTCAGAGTCAAAGTAGTGGGATACATCGGTTAAAGAAATCTCAGCAGAATCGAGGTTCTGGAACGTCACTTCCACCGTCTTCAACGAAGCCTCAAAAATATCCCGCGATTGATCCATCATGCCAGGATTATCGGAGTTGAAGGAAAAAGACTTCCGCGCTAAATACATATCCTGAAGTTCTGACTCGGTTTCCCAGGTGCTATTTTCCACTGCCAGGTTGACGTTAGAAGAGTAGGAGCCAGAAGCATTAGAGAATACGCGAGTCGCAGCTTGCCGCAGGTTAACGCCCATGTCTTCGGCTTGCTTGAGGGCGTGTTTACGCACAAAGTTCATTTCCAAAGGCTCATCGGCTTCGGCTGCCATTTTGATAGCGCGATCGAGCAGGTTCATCTGGTTAATAAACAGATCGCGGAAAACACCGGAGCAGTTAACCACTACGTCTACGCGAGGACGACCCAATGTTTCTAGAGGAATTAGCTCTAACTTGTTAACCCGACCCAACGCATCAGGAACCGGAAGCACGCCTACCAACAGCATGACTTGCGCCAGAGATTCGCCATAGGTTTTGATGTTATCAGTGCCCCAAAGGACAAAGGCGATCGTTTCAGGATAAGTCCCGTTCTCAGCCTTTTGTCTTGCTAACAGACGGTCTACCACAATCTGCGCTGACTGCACAGCGGCAGTAGTTGGAATGGACTGGGGATCGAGGGCGTGAATGTTTTTGCCAGTCGGCAATACATCCGGGTTGCGGATTGGATCGCCACCGGGCCCTGGCAAAATATATTCACCTTCCAGCGCCTTCAGCAGTGCGCCTAACTCATTGTCGGCAGTGACTTGCTTAAGGCAGAACTCTAGATATTCAAATAGGGGCTTGATGGCATCGGCATCAACTTTGGGATAGCCAGATGTATGTAACGACTCGATCCAGGGCGTTTTCTTACCCATGTTGAAGAAGTTAAGCTTAGTGACTTTAGAAACCCGACCTTCTGCATCGGTCTGTTCTTTCACCATTGCCGCCACTGCATCTCGACACGCTTGATTGATATCGAATAGCAATTGCACATCTTCGAGAACGCCGCGATCGCTTCTCTTAAAGATGTCATCCATATCTCGCCCCAAACTATTGGCAATAATGCGGGGAAGACTGAGAAGATTATCTTCAGGGCGATCGAGTCCGGCAATATTGACTAATGTTGCTACTGCTTCCTCAGCAGTCGGCGGCTTACCAATAATATGCAACCCACAGGGCAGCAAGCGCGATTCAATTTCCATCAGCCGGATGTAAACCTGACCCACCAGGGTATCCCGTGCTTCGCCATCCATTTCACTGCATTCTTCAGGCAGGTTAATGTCCTTATCCAGGTTCACCAAACGGCACTTGTCGATGATGGCGTTGATGATTGAGGTCGAGCGCCCCGAATCTTTGAGGGTTTGGTAAGAGGCGATCAGTTCGCTCAGTTCCTTTAGTCCTTTGTATAGTCCAGCGTTTTCGGCAGGAGGAGTAAGGTAGCTGATGGTTTCAGCATAGCTGCGGCGTTTGGCGATCGTTGCTTCAGAAGGATTATTTGCCGCGTAGTAATAAAGATTAGGAATTTTGCCAATCAAACTATCGGGGTAACAATCATTCGACATCCCCATCTGTTTGCCAGGCATGAACTCTAGGGAACCGTGAGTACCAAAGTGCAGGACTGCATCCGCCTTCCAGATGTGCTCTAGATAGGTGTAGTACGCCGCAAAGCCGTGGTGCGGGCTGGCAGAGCGAGAGAACAGCAGCCGCATCGGGTCGCCTTCGTAGCCAAAAGTGGGCTGAATGCCAATGAAGACGTTGCCGAAGGTTTTGCCGTAAATCAGCATATTCTGCCCATCAGTGTTGAGTTGTCCAGGGGCAGAACCCCAGGAATCTTCCAGCCGATGATGGTATGGGGTGAGTGCCTCGTACTCAGGCACAGACATTTTGTAAGCAATGTTAAGTTCGGGGCTATTGTATTGGGCTTGGGCATCGTGGATGACTGCCAGCATCAATTCTTCAGCAGAGTCGGGCACGTCTTGGAGGTCGTAGCCGTTCTGTTTAAGTGCCTGCATGACTTCAAAAATAGAGCCAAACACATCTAAGTAAGCGGCTGTACCCACGTTTCCTTTGTCGGGAGGGAAGCTGAAGACAGTAATTGCTAGCTTTTTGTGAATTTTGGGCTTGCGGCGCAGAGTTGCCCATTTCATAGCACGTTGGGCGATCGCTTCCACACGGTCTTGCAGAGCGATCGCTCTACCCGTATTACCATCTCGCCCAGACATGATGATGGGTTCGATCGCGCCATCTAGTTCAGGAATCGCAATTTGTAATGCGACTTGGATGGGGTGCAACCCTAAATCACTCTCCTGCCACTCTTCGGTAGTTTGAAAGACCAATGGCAATGCCACCATGTACGGGCGACCCAAACGACTGAGAGATTCGATCGCCTTAGGATGATCCTGCCGCGCTGGACCACCGACTAGGGCAAACCCGGTCAGAGAAACCACAACATCGACCAGAGTCTTCTTAGAGATCGGGTCGTAGAAATAAGCATCGACAGGCTTAGAAAAGTCCAGCCCACCTGCGAACACAGGCACGACGCGCGCGCCCATGCATTCCAACTCTTGCACCATTGCCACATAGTGAGCATCGTCACCTGTGACCAAGTGAGTTCTTTGCAGCACCAAGCCTACTGTTGGAGCCAGGGGATCCTTCAGATCAGCAGAAATATCTGACCGCGAACTAAACCAATTGAGATACTCTTTCAAATCCTCAAACATACTGGGAGCCAGCGGATGCCAGATGCCCATGTCAGGGTAGGTAACTGGATCGCGGTACTGAAGCGTAACTTCCTTGAGTCCTTCTGCGGCTGGCACGTATTTATCTGCCAACATCAGCAAGAAGTTTTCCAGGTTATCAGCAGATCCGCCCAACCAATACTGGAAGCTGAGCATGAAGTGTCTAGCATCCTGCGCTTTTTCCATGGGCAGAAACTTTAGCACCTGGGGCAGCGTTCGCAGCAGCTTCAGCATCGCGTCTTGGAAGCCTGCGCCGGATTTCTCCTTGCGCTTTTTCATGAAGCTAGAGATCATGCTCTTCGACTGCCCAATCTGCGCCAACGAGAAGCTGCCCATTTTGTTTAGGCGCATGACTTGGGGCATGGACGGGAAGACGACCGAAACGTCCAGGCGATCGCGGTGAGGCTCAACTGCTGCTACAACTTTGTCGGCTAATTCTTCAATAAAAATCAGCGATGCAATAAAAATATTGGCTTGAGATACATCGTGCTTAAATGCTTCATAGTTTTCGGCGCTACGAAGCTCTTCTAGCAGATACCCACTAATCTCAATAGCAACACTGGGGTTGCTTTCGTTGATCGATCGAACTGCCGCAGAGAGCGAACTTTGATATTGCGGCTCTAGCACGACGTAGACCACTTTAATCAGCGATCGCCCCTGAAGATCGGTGGGTGCGATGTGTCTGATGGTGGGCTTAACGTGTGTGAACATGCAGGGAGGCTCCTTTTCAAGACTTTTAGAGACCGACGCAGCTAATCACAAACTGGTCGCTCGTAAAAGTGTTACATCAGTTGTTGTACCAGAAAACCCTTACCCATTCAGCGATTCGAGGTCTATCTGAAACAATTTGATATAAAAAAAGATACAGATATTTACATTAGTTGACAAATTAATGAGCGATTACTCAGTTATTAGTTAAGAAAAGTGAAGACGATCGCGCAAAGCCTTGAATTCAAAGGGAGGAGGACTATATTTGCCAAGAAATTTTGCGGTCTTTTTTAGACATTTCTCAGGCTTACAGCTTTGCAAAACATCAGCCTGGGTAGATTTGACTGAGGCGATCGCAACTTATCGACGACCGAAAGATTCTCTGTAATGCGCTGTTGAAAAAGAAAGGATCTCCGCTATTGGGAGATCCTTTTTACGTTTAAATTACCAGGCTGCTCGATTCTATGAAGAGCAGACCTAATTAAGGCTCCAGGTTGATTCCCTGTATCTGAAGTCTTTCCATCAACTCTGTCAATCTCTGTTCCGCTTGCTCTGCGCGTTGCGATTCCTGCTCTGCACGTTGCGATTCCTGCTCTGCCCTCTGACGTTCTTCATTGGCTAGCTGCTCAGCCTCTAACCTTGCTTGCTCAGCCTCCTGATAGCTCAATAGCTTTGCGCCTGTTTGGGGGTCAAAAAGCCTTAGCTCTCTCGTCGCAATTCCTGGGGACTGCACAGTGGTTTGGTCGGCAGGCAATAGCCGCAAATCAAGCCCCAGCGTCTCACTCTGTAAGACGACAGTGCCATCGGCAAGGGTGGTGGGAGCGATCGGCTCGTAGATACCGTTGACTAACCGCCTACCCTTGAGTTGCGGTTTCAGATAATCACCTGTCGGGTCATACTGGAAATATTCTGGAACTCCCAAACTCGCGTACAGCAAAGGCTTAGATTCTTCGTCCTGCTTTTTAGTGCTAAGAGAAGTAATCTCCAAAATAAAAGAGGGCAACTTACCCGACTCTTGCCAAGCTTTGTAACTACGCCGTTTTCTATTGCTGACTCCAAACACCACAAAAACATCGGGCGAGACGCTTTTGTTGGGCTGACCTTCTTGATAGTAAATAAACAAATTACCAGAGACGTAGACTTGCGATCGCCCCCGAAAAAACAGCCTCAGGGCTTCCACGCAATAAATTAAATAAATGCGCGTGGCATCGCTTTCCGTCATGGGTTGACCGTCGCTGTCAGGATATTCAACAAAAGTTGGAGTTTGGGAGATTTCGACCATAGGGATCTTCCAAGTAAGGGCAGGAGGCTTCAGTATTTTAACAAGTCTGTTACAGCCCCTAGGCTACTGGAAGAGACTAGATGGGCATATTTTGCCAGCACTCCTGATTTATAAAGAGCCTGAGGCTGCTGCCACTGCGATCGCCGCTCTGCCAAAACTTCATCGGTCAAATTGACCTGCAACAGTCGGGCATCGGCATCAATGGTGATGGAGTCGCCTTCGTGAATTAGGGCAATGTTGCCGCCCACAAATGCTTCTGGTGCGACGTGTCCGACAACCATGCCATAGGTTCCCCCAGAAAAGCGACCATCAGTAATTAGTCCGACTGAATCGCCCAAGCCTGCGCCAATAATTGCCGAAGTCGGCGCTAGCATTTCTCGCATTCCTGGCCCGCCCTTTGGCCCTTCGTAGCGAATTACCAGTACGTCCCCTGGATTAATCTTGCCTGCCAAAATTGCGTCTAGACAGGATTCCTCAGACTCAAATACTCGTGCAGATCCTGTAATCTTCCGAAACTTGATGCCCGTCAACTTCGCGACAGAACCTTCCTGCGCCAAGTTACCCTTCAAGATTCCCAGATGCCCCTGCGGATACATGGGGTTGTTCCAGGGACGAATGACCTGTTGATCGGGGCGAGGTTCAGCAGGAATATCTTTGAGGCGCTGGGCGATCGTTTCTCCGGTAATGGTCAGGCAATCGCCGTGGAGCAAACCGTGGTTAAGCAGCATTTTCATAACCTGGGGGATACCGCCTGCTGTATGTAAGTCAGTAGCGACGAAACGACCGCTGGGCTTGAGATCGCAGAGAACGGGAACGCGAGCGCGGATGGGTTCAAAATCATCAATGGTGAAAGGAATGTTGGCACTGTGGGCGATCGCCAAAAAGTGCAGCACCGCATTAGTCGAGCCACCGACCGCCATAATGACCGAGATTGCATTTTCAAGCGACTGGCGCGTAATAATGTCGCGGGGGCAAATATTTTTCCGAATTGCCTCTACTAACACCTTTCCGGCTTCTTCCGTATTCACTGCTTTCTCAGCATCTTCAGCCGCCATTGTGGAGGAATACATCAGACTCATGCCGATCGCCTCAAACGCCGAAGACATGGTGTTAGCCGTAAACATACCGCCGCAAGACCCCGCACCAGGACAAGCCTTTTCTTCAACAGCAGTTAGCCGTGCCTCGTTAATTTTGCCAGCGCTGTATTGCCCTACCGCCTCAAACGAACTCACCACTGTTAAATCTTCGCCCTCCAAATGTCCCGGCTTAATGGTGCCGCCATAGACAAACAGAGCCGGAATATTCATCCGCGCCATCGCAATCATGGCTCCTGGCATATTCTTATCGCAGCCGCCGATCGCCAGCACCCCATCCAAACTTTGCCCCATGCAAACAGTTTCAATGGAATCGGCAATCACATCCCGCGACACCAGGGAATACTTCATCCCCTCGGTGCCCATAGAAATGCCATCGCTAATCGTAATGGTGCCAAACGTTTGAGGCATTCCTCCTGCTGCCCGAATCCCTGCCTCTGCCCTGATTGCCAGCGGCGCAATGCCCATATTGCATGGCGTAATGGTGCTGTGGGCACTGGCAACCCCGACGATCGGTTTAGTAAAATCTTCATTCTTAAAGCCCACCGCTCGGAGCATGGCGCGATTGGGCGATCGCTGCACCCCTTGGGTTACAACTCGGCTTTTCAAATTCTCAGGCTTACTTTTAGATGTGCTGTCAGATTTGTTCTCAGGCATCGGGCTTCCCTCTTGTGCGCTCTCAATTAGATCTCTCGCCAATGTTGGATTATACGCCACTAGAGCAATACCCTGAATTTAGGGCAACCTAAATCCACATCAAGCAACTAAAAACATTTGTGGAACGATTCATCATGAACGTTGAAGAACTGCTGGAACAATATGCAGCAGGAAAGCGAGATTTTCGAGAAATTAATTTAGCCGGAGCAAACTTAAGTGGCATTGACTTAAGTGAAATCAATCTGCGGCGTGCCAACCTTCAGCAGGCTAACTTGTGCGGCACTAATCTTAATTCGGCAAATTTGCGAGAGTCCAATTTAATTGACGCCAACCTCCGAGAAGCTAACCTGACTGAAGTGAACTGCATTGGCGCAGACTTAACTCGTGCCAATCTCTACGAAGCTAACTTGACCCGTGCCGGAATGCGGGGAACTAAGCTCGTTGAAGCAAACCTGACGCGCGCCATCCTGTTAGAAGCCAATTTAGGAGAAGCTATCCTAAACCAAGCCAACCTCAGCGAAGCCAACCTCAGCCATGCCGCCCTCCATCGTGCAAAGCTAGCTGAAACCAATTTGACCCATGCTGTTTTGAATAGCGCCAACTTGACTAGTGCAATGCTAACTGGCGCGATTTTGGAAGGTGCAATTTTGACGAATGCCATCTTGCACGGCGTGAGCTTAGAAGAAGCTGATTTGCGAGAAGCTGATCTCAGCCGCGCTCAGTGCGTGGGAGCAAATTTGATCAATGCTAACCTCTGTCAAATTAATGGGCGAGGCTTAAATTTAAGCTGGACTTCTTTACGGGGAGCTAAACTGCGTCGGGCAAATCTTTATCGAGCAGTGCTGTGCTGGGCAAACTTGAGCGAAACCGATTTGAGTGAAGCGGTATTGATTAGCGCCAATATCAACCAGGCGAACTTCCAGCACGCGGACTTAACTGCAACTGTTATGCCTAGCGGCTCTACCCATAATTAAATATCCTCTATAGACATCTGTCTTTCAATGTTAGGCAGTGGCTTCACGTCAATGTAGTCTTGAGCAAACTTCTTGAGACCTAAATCTTCACTGTAGATGCAGCTCGCTCCTTTTGCTACTGCTGTAGCAATAATCATTAAATCAGCCTTCATTTCAGATCTGGATATTCCACCTCTATCTTGAGGCTCCCGTTTGGTTCTCCACATCTCTGCAAATCGAAGAGCAGCTTGGGTATCAAAAGGTAGAACAATAAACCGACGGTGCATGAGTCCATTCAATGCACTATGAAGTCTTGGCTCTAAACCACACAAAACTTCTGCAACAACTATGGACGGAATCATGATACTGGTTTCGTCTTTCTCGCATTTGTCAATCAACTGCTTAGCTTTGCCTATGTTTTCTTCCTGTCCGCAGGTTGATTGCCCCCTCACGCCCCAAATAATCACGTGAGTATCAAAACAAACTAAGCTCATCTACGCCTCCGAGAATCCATAGCGTACTTCAGAGACGAAACGGTTTACATCCTTAATATTGTCAAATGAATTACCTATTAAATTAGCTAGTTCCTCGAAGGCTACTGATGGTGAAGTTTCTTCATAATCAGAGATGTCAAAAACATTGAAGTTTTCAATCTCAAATGTTTCGGAGTTCCATTCCGCTAGACCATATAATGAGACTTTCGTATAGAGCTTAGCACCTGCTTTCTTAGCTACTGTTTTGCTAGTTGTACAGTAAACAATCTTACGATCCAGAGTCTTAAACTGAATTCTTGGATCTGACCCGCCAACACGAGTGATTTCTCCATACAAGGTTGTTTCCCCTGACAAAGGATAAATGTCAGGGATCGTCGTCTCAGGAGTAAGTACAGCAAGCGTTTCCAGTTTGCCGTTCTGTGCAAAGAACTCAGCCTTACATTGATGTCGCCGCGTGAAAGCAGACAACTTTTTCAAAGCGTTAATTGCGTTACTTGGTAATACGCTAAAGTCATTCTCTGCTATTGAGGTTGTTATACGACGCGTAGCAGGTAAAGTTAACTCTGCCAAATTTGGAGAGAACTCTAGCCCAATACTTCCTTGTCGGATATTCTTTAAGCCAATCACTATGGATTCTTTCGACAACTCCGGGTGATCACGGATCACCATAGAAGCAATCATTTCCTCAACAGACTCAATAAATTCCGCAATTTCTTTAGAACGAACTTTTCCTGGTGACATACCTTCACCAGTAATCAGTATTTCAACAGTTACATCATGAGCCATAAATGATCTCACCACCTTTCTGTAATATAGGAAGATTTTATAGCTCAATACAAAGAGCATCTTTCATCTTAGCTCTTTCTTATGGATAAAAGAGAGGCACTTGACATTGTTCAGTCTTCTCGGTCGTGGCTAATTGTAATTGCCACAGACTATGAACGATATCCCTGTTGCGGTTATGGGCAACCTGGATATGGAACGGCGGCGCGACCCCTTGCGGGTAACTCGTAGAGATCGCCCCATCCTGAAACTGCTCTCTCGCCAATCACAGGGTCTATGACTGACACACAACATTTGCCCAACAATCCCCCTGCTTTTCGGATGCCGCCGCCGCCGCCGCCACGGGCAACGACCTCCAACGATGTCACCGACATGATGCCGCCCTTGCCTCCTGGGACGGCAAGAGCGGCTGCAACCCCTGCTGCACCTGCCTCAACAGTAGCGACGGTTGCCTCAGCGGTCACCACAGTCAACTCTAGCTTTGCAACTAGCCCGATCGCCCCTCCCGGTGCACCCCCCGCGACTCGACCCGCTGCGCCTCCGGCAAATCCTCGTCCTGCTCCTCCTCCCCTCGGCCATGTGGGTCAGAGCAAGCCTAGCGCTGGTAGCCCGACTATGGCACAGCTTGTCCGCGAAGCCTATGACAAAGGATTTTCTGATGTGCATACGGGTGTTGGCGAAGTGCCTCGCTTTCGTAACCGGGGCGAAATTGATGTGACGGACTACCCAGTAACTGATAGAGACACTTTCTTTAGTTGGCTTGGAGAAATCCTGAGCGAGGAAGATATTCAAAAATTCCAGGACAATTTAGAGTACGACGGCGCTACCCAGTACGAGTTCGCACGGGTGCGAATCAATGTTTTTGACAGCATGAGAGGTCCGGCAATGGTCATGCGATTGATTCCCTTGAAAATTTTGACGATGGAGCAGCTAAGCCTACCAATAGTCTTCAGAGATATCTGTCACTATCACAAAGGACTAATTCTAGTAACCGGGCCGACAGGTTCAGGAAAGTCCACCACCATGGCGGCTATGATTGATTACATTAATCATGAGATGCCGAAAAACATTATCACGATTGAAGATCCGATTGAGTTTGTTCACCAAAGCCGCAAATCTTTGGTCAAACAGCGAGAAGTAGGCATTCACACTAAAAAGTTTGATAATGCTCTCAAAGCTTCTTTGCGGGAAGATCCAGACATTATTCTAATTGGAGAAATGCGGGATAAGGAAACGGTGAATACGGCTCTTAAGGCGGCTCAAACCGGACACTTAGTTATGGGCACACTGCACACTAACAGCGCCGTCAAGACTATTGAGCGGATTCTTAACCTGTACGAACCTGATCAACAGGAACCCATGCGGGTAGCGATCGCTGAATCTCTAGTTGGAGTCATTTCGCAAGGGCTGTGCCGCACTACTGATGGCAAACGCGCGGCATTCCACGATATTTTGATCAACACCGACGCGATCAAAGACTACATCCGTCGAGGCGACATTGAAGAAATCGAAGCCCTTATCCCTCGATGCACCTTCGATGGCATGTGTACCATGAACCAGTCACTATATAAGCTCTACGAAGACGGACGTATCACTGAGGAAACGGCACTAGAAATGTCGCCCAAACCTAATGAAATGGCTCAAATTTTACGCGGTCGCGTCTAAAAATAGCCATTTTTTAACCAACCATTTTTTAACTAAATTAGGATGGAGGCGCAATTTACACCTCTATCCTGGTTCAGATTTGGGAGAGTTAAATTTGTGGTAAAACAGTCTGATACAAAGGGTAGCCTATCTTGATCAGGCAGTCACGTCAATGCTTAACGGTTCTCCGATCGAAGGCTTCATTCACTCTCCTAACCTATCAGAGATATTCAAGGGGATTGCTCTGTTCACCCCTGGGGGCGACCTGGTGTATTGTATCGATCGCTCCAAGCAAAGCCGCTGGCATTTGCAGCTTTGCTCAGTCTTTCAAGAAGTTTTAGGGCTATCTGAACCGCCTCATTTTTTGGTGCCCTGCTACGCTGCAACCTTCGATCGGTGGCTCGATCCTAAAACTCAAACTTGCAGAACAGTGGCAGAAGCTGCCCCTTTTGTTCTGCGTCACCAAGCCTTACTAAATGTGCTTTTTGGCGAAGCGTTAACCTGGCATCCTGCCGATACTGAAGAAGTATGCGACTTAGCCGTCATCAGCACCTATCAAAAGCAATTTCCTCAGCTTTGGGAAGATCATGACCTCGTGATTCGCTATGAAAAAGTTGAGCCAATGCCTCCAGAGCCGGGCAGAATTACCGCCGCGTGGTCGCCTATGATTCCAGAAGTTTCCCCTCAAGGCTACGTTCTTCGTTTATTTGTCGCAGGGAGCGGCAGTGGTACAGAAAGAATTTTGCGTAAACTCCACAACCTCCTGGATAAGTCTTTGCACCAACCTTATACGCTGAAGGTGATTGATGTGCAAAAGCATCCTGACTTGGCTGAAGCCGATCAGGTTACTGCTACGCCAACGCTAATGCGAGTGTGGCCTGTTCCCATTAAACGCATTGTCGGCGAACTTGATGATGCCCAAACTATCCTGCGAATTTTGACTGCCGATCGCTGAACGTAAAGTTAGTACGCTGGGAGAAGCGATCGCTGACACCCTGGGCAAATTGCGTGGATTGTCATTTGGCAATCTAACAAGTGGTAGCCCTCCTTCTGCGCTGTCTTTGCTCCGGTTTTCAGAACAGCATCATTTCTAAACTCAATGGTTTTATTGCAGCGGACACAGATCAAATGATGGTGATGATGGGGCGAAGGTTGATTGATTTCGTAATGCTTGTGACCCTCTGCCAACTCTAATTCTCTCAAAATGCCCATTCGTGACATGAGCTTGAGGTTGCGGTAAATTGTCGATAAGCTAATAACTTCTCCTTGCTCATTAAGAAGGATGTGCAAATCCTCTGCACTCAGATGTCTGCCTTCTGGTAAGTTCTGGAAAACCTGTAGAATTGTTTCTCGCTGAGGGGTCATCCGCCAACCCCGTTCGTTGAGTTCAGCTTTGAGTGAGGATGTACTATACATAACCCGAAGACTCCTTTCTCAATAATGGTGCCCCATTGATAATCTCAACAATGTAGTCTTATTGAGAATGATACACAATTTTTCAAGTGATTTGCAAGAATCCTTGTCTATTGCGAATGATTCCTGTAGGCAAACGAAGATTGACCAGGTTATATCTAAGAAATCTAGTGGTTCCCTGACTTAAAAGAATTATTAAGAAATGTATGTTTACAGGACTGATTCGCACTACGGCAACGCTTCGCCTTTTAGGGCATAACTTAGCCCAAGTTGTCTGCACAGGACATTTGCCCGGAGTGATTTTAGAGGGTTTGGAATTAGGCGATAGCGTCGCGGTGGATGGCATTTGTCTGACCGTTACCGAAATTCAGACAAGAGGATTTGTGGCAGCGGTGTCGCCTGAAACCTTGAGCCGCACTACGCTCAATCGTGACTCAGGGGAAATTTGTGTCAACCTGGAGCCTTCTCTAAAGGTGGGCAGTAAACTCGGTGGGCACTTTGTTACCGGACATATTGATGGGGTAGGTTACCTGGAAGCTTCGGTGCAAACTGAGAACTCTTGGGAAATGAGCTTTCAGGTGGATGACGCTAAGGTTGCCCGATACGTTGTCTCCAAGGGGAGTATTGCCGTGAACGGCGTGAGTTTGACGATCGCCACCTGTAACTCAGTCGGAAGCTGGTTTAAAGTTGCTGTCATTCCCTTGACCTATGCCGAGACTAATCTGCGATACTTACAGCCGGGTAGCCCTGTCAATTTAGAAGGGGATGTGTTGGGTAAATATGTAGAAAAGTTTTTGCGTCTAGGACAACCCGCAGCAGAACCTCTAGCCTCGCTCCAGACAATGAGTGGCGTGACCGATGGCTTTTTAGCAGAGCACGGATATTTGTAGGGGCTTAGAAAGTTCCGGGTCAAGTTTACGTCGATCTGTTTACGTTGATCTGTGTGCGTTGATCTACTATTTGATCCTGATGTGTCTGTAAACAGTAGAAGAATAACATAAGACCAGGCATCAATCTAAGCGGTACGGTCTTTTAATTCTGATGCGTGTGGGCTTCATTAAGTTGAATTGCCCCTGATTTTATCTGCGTCATTGAGCACCACACCGATGCTCTCTGCTCTTACATTGGTGAACCATGATTAGTGTGATTACCCCTGTCTATAATGGCGATCGCTTTATCGAATCTTGCATTCATGTGGTGCTTGATCAAGCCTGCCCAGACATTGAGCACCTCATAATCGATGGGGGTTCGAGCGATCGCACTGTAGAAATTATTCAGCGCTATGCCGCCCAATACTCTCACATTCGATGGGTTTCAGAACCAGATCGCGGACAATCTGATGCGATGAATAAAGGCATTAGTATGGCTAAAGGCAAAATCATCGCTATGTTAAATGTGGATGATTACTATGAGCCAAATGTTCTTAACCACATTAATGAACTATTTGAACATCTTCCAGAACCTAGCTTACTCGTGGGGAACTGCAATGTTTGGGATGATGCTGGACGTCTTGGCGGAATCAATAAACCTACAAAATTACAGTTTAAAGAATTACTTTTAGGAATGGATATTAACCCCTTTCCGATTAATCCTTCCGCATATTTTTATCATGCTTCACTGCACCAAAAGATTGGACTCTACTGTGTTGATGAACATTATGCGATGGACATTGATTTTCTTTTAAAGGCAGTGCAAAAAGCAACTGTCAGGTATGTTGATGAAACTTGGGGAAACTATCGTCAAATTGCTGGAACTAAAACAGTTACCGACTGTCATAACGGTGGCAATCAACCTCGCTTGCGTCGCGTCATGCGTACTTATCGCAAGCAACTTCCGTGGGCTCAACGAATGCAAGTAGCAGTCAAATTTGAGGGATTGCGAGTTCGTCAGAGCGTTGAATATTTCTTTCGGCATCCGAACGAGATTTTGCCAAAATTAAAGGCAAGACTGGGCTAGTTCTTCTGGAATTCTGTTTGGAGTTAAATTAGCAATGTTTTCAAAATCACCTCTAGTTAGCATTCTGATCAATAACTATAACTATGGTCAGTTTTTAGATGCTGCGATCGCCAGTGCGCTCAATCAAACCTATCCTCATACTGAAGTAATTGTGGTTGATGATGGCTCTACTGATTGCTCTCCAGAAATCATTGCGAACTATGGCGATCGCATTATCCCAATTTTAAAAGACAATGGCGGACAAGCCTCTGCCCTCAACGCGGGTTTTGCAGCCAGCCTTGGTGAAATTATTTGCCTGCTTGATGCTGATGATTTGTTTCTGCCCCATAAAGTAGCGGAAGTTGTTGATTTGTTTCAAGCACAAACCCATATTAATTGGGTTTTCCATGAGTCAATGGCAAGCCAATCGACAGAAATTATTGACACAGAGGCTTCTATTTTATTTGAGCGAGCGACTCTACAAAATGCTCATCAGTCGTCTCAAACGATGGATTTTAGAAACAATATTCTCAAAGCTCAAATTCCCGACTTTACTCCTTCGACCTCTAACCTCTGCTTTTCACGAGAATTAGCTGAGAAAATATTTCCATTGCCCGAAGTGAAAGGGTTTTCTGGTGCAGCCATCAATGATTTTTATATTAAATACATTGCTGTTGGGCTAGAGACAGGCTGTACTTCTAAAAAAAACTTAGGCGTTTTTAGAATTCACTCCAGCAACGCTTTTTCAACCCAAGGATTTTCTAGAAAAAGAAAAGTTTATGCAGAAATGTATCTCATGACGGCGTACTGGATGCGCGTTAAATTTCCAGAATTTTCAAAGCTAAGCCAAAAGCTATTTTCTAAAGGGTTAGCAACTTACTTCAAAAGTAAGGGCGATGATTTGGATTACCAAAAAGTGATTCGCCAGTATTTTGCCATGGCTTCTTACCCAGAAAAATTTGCGGTGGGTTGGAAATCGATGTATTACTTTGTCAAGTTGGGTTTTACAAGTTTGGTCTGAAAAATTTGCACTAGAACATACCTTGTTAGCCATGTCTATAAAAATAAATTCTAGGGTCAGCATCATTATCAATAATTACAACTACGATCGCTTTCTTGATGAAGCGATCGCTAGCGCCCTGGATCAAACCTATCTCTTTACCGAAGTGATTGTGGTCGATGATGGTTCTACCGATTGCTCCCGCGAAATAATTGCCCGTTACGGCGATCGCATCATTCCTGTTTTAAAGGAAAACGGTGGACAAGCTTCTGCCTTTAATGCTGGCTTTGCGATTAGCCAAGGTGAAATTATCATTTTTCTTGATAGTGATGATGTGCTGTTGCCTCAGATTGCCCAACAAGTTGTCGAAGCTTTTCAGCAACAACCTGATGTTGCTAAAGTGCAATATCAGTTGCAAGTGATTGACGGTGATAGTCGTAAAACTGCAAAAATTATTCCCGAAAGCCGTTACATGCCTAGTGGTAACTTGCGATCGCACATTGTCAAGTTTCATTCCTATGGCTGTCCTCCCACGAGTGGCAATGCGTTCTCAGCAGCAGCACTCCATCGTCTTTTGCCCATGCCTGAAACCGAATACCGCATTGTGGCAGACGAATATATTAACAACTTAGTCCCTTTATTAGGCAAAGTTGTTTCCTTGCATCAAGTAGGCGCACTGTATCGAATCCATGGCAACAACAACTTTTGTAAACCCATTCAGAGTATGGAAGAACCAGAACGTCTCCGCCGCAACTTGCAGGTTAATTTAGAAACCCGCGATCGCCAGAAAGCTCTGTTCAATCAGCTTTACTCGCCTCCCCTACAAAATATTGGAGCCTGGGAAATTGCCTACCTCAAAACCAGAGTCACCTCTTTAAAGCTCGATCCACATAACCATCCATTACCCGCCGATCGCCTGCTCTTGCTGTGTCTTAAAGGTTGTATTGCTGCATTCATTTCGCCCCATATGCGCTTGCGTGGTCGATGTTTGTTTATATTCTGGTTTTTAGTAATGTCAGTGATACCTGCCTCTAAGGCTAAATCATTCACAGAAATCCTCCTTTATCCTGAAGAGCGTAAGCGCCTAGTGGAGAAAATTATTCATCGATTTCGTTCAGTGGAGGTATAGACTCTTGCTCGTCAGCATTATTATTAACAACTATAATTACGATCGCTTCCTTGTTCAAGCAATCGATAGCGCCTTATCCCAAACCTATCCTCATGTTGAGGTAATTGTGGTTGATGATGGCTCTACCGATCAATCCCGGTCGATTATTCAAAGCTATGGCGATCGCCTGATTTCCGTCTTTCAAGAGAACGGCAAACAAGGTGCAGCCTTTAACAGTGGCTTTGCTGCTAGCAACGGCGAAATTATTCTTTTTCTAGACTCTGACGATTACCTTGCTCCCTACGCGATCAAACAAATTGTTTCGAGATGGCAACCCAATTTCGCCAAAATTCACTATCGTCTTGAAGTGGTCGATGCTGAAGGTCAGCCTTTAGGCACAGCCGCACCTCCTCACGGTCAACTCCTTGCCCAAGGGGAATTGTGGCGCACCTTATTGGAAGAAGGAACTTACACGGGTGTTTCTACCAGCGGCAATGCCTTGAGCCGCCAAGCCCTCGCTCAGGTTATGCCTATTCCTACTGACTACCGCACGATCGCAGATGATTATTTATCTAACCTCATTCCGTTCTATGGAGAAGTAGGGGCAATTCAAGAGACACTAGCTGCCTACCGGATTCATACCACTAACCAATGGGCATTAACGACTGTGAATGGCGATCGCTTTCATCGCTTTGTTCACCACGACCTGCAAAGCCGTAACTTGCTTGCTCAAAAAGCCAACGAGCTAGGGCTGCCTCTTCCCTCTGATTTTGACTTAAGATTTCATGGTCACCTGTGGTCGCGCATTGCGTCCCTTCGGCTTGACCCCGTTGATCATCCTATCCCTGCCGATCACCCCCTGCAGTTAATTTATTGGGGAATGCGATCGCTTTGGAAATACTCGCAGTTCAGCCAAAATAAAAAACTAGCCTATAGCCTGTGGTTCCTTTGGGTTGGGCTTTTACCTCTGCCCCTCGCCAAAGTTGCTATCACCTGGCTGTTTGTGCCTTACCAGCGTCCTAAGTTCATGAATCGATGGGTATAACGGGCAGGTCCATAGCAGAAATCTGCTCAATAAAATCTGTAGTGCCCCCAAAATGCGGGAAAATGTAAAGCTGCTGTGATTGAGAGGAAACTATGCTGAAAGCGGCGGACATTATGACCAAAAACGTGGTCAAAATCCGGGGATCTGCAACCGTTGCAGAAGCCGTACAACTGATGAAAGAAAACGGATTGCGGGCGCTCATTGTCGATCGCCGCCATGATCAAGATGCCTATGGCATGGTGACCGAAACAGACATTGTTTACAAAGTGACTGCTTTTGGCACCGACCCAAAGCGGGTCAGAGTTTATGAAATTATGACCAAGCCCTGCATTGTGGTCAATCCCGACCTGGGCGTAGAATACGTTGCTCGCTTGTTTGCCAATACCCGCATTCGCCGTGCTCCTGTCATTAAGGGCGAGCTTTTAGGGGTTATTTCGATTACCGATATTTTGACCAAAGGCGACTTTGTCGAGCGACCTAAGGAAGTAGTGCTTGAACAACGCATTCAAGAAGCGATCGCCCGTGCCCGTGAAGTTTGTGCTAGCAAAGGCACCAATTCCCCTGAATGTGCGGTTGCCTGGGACGAAGTAGAAGAACTCCATGCCGAAGCTGCCCACCAAAAAGCCGAAGTTCCGCAGCAAAAAAAGACCCCCTTTGAAGAGTACTGCGAAGAAAATCCAAATGCTTTAGAAGCAAGAATTTACGATTCTTGACCTGCTCTGTACCGCCAGGAATAGAAATTCTTGACTGAATCAAGCTCGTGTCAAGCCACTAAATTATTTAATTTCAGCAAAGGGGCGAAGAGAGAAGACAATGAGTCTTCCCTGTCGCCCCTTCTCTCTGTGCAGTAAAACACGGATGATAGATTAATTCATAGGATAAAGCTCGCTAGAGTCTTGGCGATAGCACTGTCTCTAGTGAGAAGACAAAGGGATTTTGACCATGATTACTGTTCTGATTTTGTTGGTGGCGTTAGGAATACTGGGTTGGGGCTTGTATCGCGCTCAGCCTATGGGCAAGTTGGGGCTTTTGGCTTGGCTTCAGTCGGTGGTGCTGATGTTGCCTTGGCTACTGTTTTTCGGGTTATCGGCTGCTGGAATTTACATGAACTTAGCCGCAGTCTTGTTCCTGCTCGTCGCTTCAACGGTTGTTTACATCGTTCTGGGGCGGCAGTTACGGGCGATCGCCAGCCAATCTCCTACCGATTCATCTGCTTCGCCAGATGTGTCCAAAATTTCTATAGAACCCGCTCCAGTTCTCCAAACGCCTTCTCCAGAACTGGCTGAAGCCATTGCTATGCCCGCTGAAGATGTGCAGCTAGTACGAGGCATTTTTGGTATTGACACGTTCTTTGCTACCGAAACGATTCCTTACCAAGATGGCGTAATTTTTAGAGGAAATTTGCGGGGAGATCCGCACGCTAGCTATGAGCAGTTGTCGGCAATGCTCCAAACCCGATTAGGCGATCGCTACCGTCTATTTTTAGTGGAGGGTGAGGATAGAAAACCTGTGGTCGTCGTGTTGCCTAGTAGCAACGATCCGAAGCCAACCACCCTGACTCAAGCTTTGCTTGCAGGAGTGCTAGGGCTAGCCACGATCGCCAGCAGCCTGGAAACCGCAGGCATTTTGAAAGGCTTTGACTTTTTTAACCAAACCGAGCGATATTTGGAAGTATTGCCCATCAGTGCGGGTATTCTGCTAATTTTGGCGGCTTATGAACTCGGGCGGCGCTGGGCTGCTCGCCAGCAGCAAGTTCGCCTCAGTCCACCCTTTTTTATTCCCGCTATACAGATTGGCTCTTTTGGTGCATTAACTCGGTTTCAAAGCTTGTTGCCCAATCGTTCAGCCCTGTTTGATATTGCTTTTTCGGGGCCAGCGGCAGGTGGACTGCTTGCCTTGGGTATGCTAGTAGCGGGCTTGGTGCTGTCCACCCCGACCAGCCTATTTCAAATTCCGGCGGAGTTCTTTCAAGGCTCAATTTTAGTGGGCACATTGGCACGGGTCGTTTTGGGTTCTGCCTTGCAACAGCCTGTGGTTAGCATTCATCCCCTGGTTGTCATTGGCTGGTTGGGGTTGGTAATGACTGCCATTAACCTAATGCCCGCAGGACAGCTAGATGGAGGACGCATTGTTCAGTCTATCTACGGGCGCAAAACAGCCGGCAGAACGACGGTGGCAACGTTGATTGTGCTAGGAATTGTCACCTTGGCGAATCCGTTAGCGCTTTATTGGGCGATCGTGATTCTGGTTTTGCAACGGAATTTAGAGCGCCCTGCTTTAAATGAACTGGTTGAACCCAACGATACTCGGGCGGCTCTAGGTCTACTGGTCTTGTTTTTGATGGCGGCGACGCTACTTCCTCTCACACCGGGTTTAGCAGGTCGGCTGGGTATTGGTGGTTAATTTCGGAGATGAAATCTATGGCGGCGATTCCCTCAATAATCTTGGTGTTTGATGTCAGCGCTCTGTCTGCGGCTTCTTGCAGCGAATGGCGAGAGTTTGCACGGGTGGGCAGTTGCTACCTTCCTCAAGTGGTTTATGAGGAGATGAAGATGATGTTCGATCGCTCTCCTGACCCTGATTTGGAGCGCATCGCCAAAGACTTTCACCGTTTTCACACCACTAGCAATTGGAACGTCACTCAAGCCAACGCGCACCATGCCGCCCTCAAAATGGGTTCAGGTCAATCTCTCACACGCCGAGCCAGAGTTTCTCTGGCAGTAGGGCGAGCAGCATACGGTCTTTCCCAAACGTTTCAGGCCAGTATGGTCGTTCTAGTCACCAAAGACCGTTCGCTGTTGCAGCGCCTCTACGAAATTCCTGAGGTGAACTTATGTGGCATCACAGGTGAAGCCTTACTGCAATGGAGCCGCAGCGGGTCGCGCCCGATCGCCGTAATTCAAAAAATTCAACAGTTCCGAACTGCCCATGGCGTGGCTGCTACGGCTGCGGTTAATCACGGCGATCGGCAGCCAGTTGCCGCCCTCAGCGTTTCTAAAGATGCCAAACCTACGATGGTCGATCAGTTGATCATGCCAGAGTGGTTGCCCGATACAGTCTCAATGGTGATGGCGTTTGTGGGCTTGGCGATCGCGGGCTGGTTAATTCACTACATGGTGCAACTGCTCCACCAAAAAAATTCTGTTCCCACCGCTCCCATTGCCCCTACCTCTTTTCATGCCCCCACAAATTTAGCGCCGAGTAGTTGACAGAGGTCACCGCTATTCGTTACCTTAGTTAAGGCTACAAAGCACACATCAAGACGACCAAAGCACCAGCCCCCATCGTCTAGAGGCCTAGGACACCTCCCTTTCACGGAGGCGACGGGGATTCGAATTCCCCTGGGGGTATCGTTCAAACCTAAAAAAGGAGGCAAAAGTAATACTTTTGCCTCCTTTTTTAGGTTTGCGCACAGAATACTATTTCCTCAACACTCCCCCATCCCTAAGTGAACGGGTAATCTCTATAACGATCGTTCCACTAAAGTGAGGAATAGGAGGCACCAGTTTGGTCAAACGAACCTGCACCTGTTGAACAATATTTGCGGTCAAAACGATCGCTGCGATCGCCTCTGCTGCTGCTTCTAAAAGCTGCACTTCGCTCGTTTGAATGTAGCTCTGAATAGCAGTAACGGCGTTGCAATAGTCATAGGTATCAGCAAGGCGATCGCTTGCCCCTGCCTTCGACAAGTCTACTTGAATCATCAGATCGACGTTAAACCACTGTCCCATTGTGCGTTCCTCTAAAAGAACGCCCAAATGCCCAAAGGCTCGAATACCGTTGACATAAATTGCGTCTTTCATGATCTGGTCTGTGTCAAGTCTGTCAAATCTTTATGAGTAAATGGCTGACCTTTTTCACTGCTATAGGCAGAAACAACATGACCTTTACCCGTCACTTGATATTTGTAAGTCACCAGTCCTTCTAGCCCAACGGGGCCACGGGGCGGCGTTTTTTGGGTGCTAATCCCAACTTCTGCCCCAAAGCCGTAGCGGAAGCCATCGGCAAAGCGGGTTGAGCAATTATGAAATACCCCTGCGGCATCGACTTGATCTGTAAAGGTGGCAGCCGCTTGGGCATCTTCAGTCACGATCGCTTCAGTATGGCGCGAACCATAGGTGTTAATGTGAGCGATCGCCTCTGCTAAATCATTCACGATTTTAATTGAAAGAATTAAATCACTGTATTCCGTTTCCCAGTCAATTTCTGTTGCTAAAGCAATATTTAGCCATTCACGGGTACGTTCATCGCCCTTTAGCTCGACACCTGCCGCTTTCAGAATAGGTGCAGCTTGAGCCAGAAACTGTGGAGCGATCGCTCGATGTACTAAGAGTGTCTCAATTGCGTTGCAAGCAGAAGGATACTGGGTTTTTGCATCCAGGGCGATCGCCACAGCATCAACAATCTGAGCAGATTGATCAACATATAAATGACAAATTCCCTCTGCATGACCTAACACTGGAATTTGCGTATTATCTTGCACAAATCGAACAAAAGAATTAGAGCCGCGTGGAATAATTAAATCCACATCTTGGTCTAAATGCAACAATTCTAAAGTTTCCTCCCGTGTGGTCAGCAGCAGCACGACTGCGGGATCAATTCCTGCCTGTTCCAGCCCTTGATGAATCGCCTGAGTCAATGCTTCACAAGACTGCACAGCTTCTTTGCCGCCTTTCAAGATCACCCCATTACCCGACTTCACTGCCAGCGTCGCAATCTGCACTAGGGCATCAGGACGCGATTCAAAAATGACTCCCACGACTCCTAATGGGCAAGTGATGCGCTGAAGCACCAACCCTTCTGCTAATTCTCGATGAATTTGCCGAACTCCCACTGGGTCAGCCAATCGCCCTACGTCTCGCACCCCCGCGATCGCCCCCTGTAACTTGCCAGCATCCAGCTTCAACCTTCCATACAAAGGTTTTGCCAATCCTTCTGCTAGCGCCGTTTGGCAATCGGCTTCATTGGCTGCCAAAATTTTTGGGGCAGCAGCTTCCAGGGCAAGGGCGATCGCCTCAATTGCCTGATTGCGGGCGGTTGTCGATAGCACCGCTAGCTTGCGGGCTGCCTCGCGGGTTTGACGGGCTAAAGCGGGGAGGGTTGAATTCAAGATTTTGGGAGTCATGGGGTTGAGCCGATGGTCGGTTACTTTAAGTTTTAGAGGGATGAGGCACGTTAGCCCTTACGGTTAAAGAAGGTGGATTTGCGGGTACTTCTTAAAAGGGACAACGCGGCTGTTCCTTCACCATTTTCGCGGAGTTTTGTATGTCACGCACAGCCACATCAATGGAAGCAGGTTTGCAAGCGCTTAAACAGGGGCAAGACCAGGAAGCAATTCAAATTTTTGAAACGTTTTGTCAAAATGCTGTGCCTAATTCTAGAGAATATTTGCGAGCTCAAATGCATTTGGTCAAGATTTATCAGAACTTAGAACAGAAGGAGCAGGCGATCGCCCTCTGCCAGCAATTGCTCATCTGCCCCAATGCCCAGGTACAGATTTGGTCACAACATGTTTTAAAAAGCTTGGGCATAACAGAAGTTGGGGAAAAGGATCTAGAGCCAGAACTTAACGAAGAAATAGGAGTAGAGACGGTAGAATAACAGACCCTCTCCTATTCTCCTTTGCTCGCCTTCACAGCTTGCCGCAAATTTCCTTGATGTGCTGACAACAAGCGATCGCCCTCCTCTCCATTAACTCCTGTCCAATGCATCAGCAGGGCGAGTTTGACCTGACGATTGCTCTTTTCTAAAAGAATACTAGCGGCTTCCCGATCCAGGTCAGTTAGGTCTTGGAGAATCCGCAGAGCGCGATCGAGCAGCTTGCTATTGGTCACGGCAACATCGACCATGCGATTTCTGTAGACCTTGCCCAGCTTAACCATGACCCCAGTCGAAAGAATATTTAATGCCAACTTGGTCACAGTGCCAGCTTTTAGCCGTGTAGAACCCGCCAAAATTTCAGGCCCTACTAACAAACGAATATCAACATCAACGTCTAGCCGAACCTGAGTTTGAGGGACACAGGCAATAAAAATGGTGGTGGCTCCCCGTTGTCGAGCAGCAAGTAACGCGCCCTGGACGTAAGGCGTTGTGCCGCCCGCAGTAATGCCGACTACCACGTCTAAGTGGGTGATGTGACGACGGGCGATCGCCTGACTACCATCTTCCGCCTGGTCTTCTAACGCTTCAGAGCTTCTGACCAATGCCCCTGCCCCACCCGCAATGATGCCTTGCACCAACTCAGGCGGCGTACAGAAAGTCGGCGGACATTCGGCAGCATCCAACACGCCTAATCTGCCGCTGGTGCCTGCCCCAATGTAAAAAAGCCGTCCGCCTTGATGCAGTGCTGTAGCGGTGCGGTCGATCGCTTCTGCTAACTGCAACCGAGCGTTGGCAATGGCGGCGATCGTTTGGGCATCTTCTTTGTTGAAGAGATCGACAATCTCTAGGGCGCTCATTTGGTCAAGGTTTTGGCTATTTGGATTCACTTGCTCAGTGAGAAGATGCCCCCGTTCTGCTAAGTCTTTCATGGTAGGTTCTGGATTTTGGAAGGTTTAGGCACGATCGCTAATAGTTTGACGCGATCGCTTACAGCAACCCTTCTAGCCTACGTCGAAGTCGGTCTAGTTCTGAGTTAGAAAATTCGGTTGGTTCGTCTGAGACTTGATCGAGGCGGTCTTCATCTGAGTGATCTTCGATGGGACGCGCCCCCTCGGCTTGCCAGTCAGTCGATTCAACGTTAGATTCGGGAGGTAGTTCAAGCGTTCCTTCGGGAACAATTTTGCATTCATATTCAGAATCTTTGCAGAAGTCTTCAATTTCTTCTGACTCAAACGACTCTACCATTGGGCTAGAAAAGTCTTGAGCTTCTAGCATTAAGCCGTACCGAGTGGCATCATCTTCTGACTCAAACATCAGCACTACGTTGCGATCGCCTACCTTGAGGGTATGAATGCCTTCATTTTCGGTACGAGCATTAAACAACAAAACAAACACGCGCATGAGTTTCCCAGCCCCTTTAACGAAATGTCTGAACGAAACGTCTTAGCGAAAAACATTTTACCCATATTAGCGGAGAGTCTTCTAGCAAGAAGCATTCTAGCGAGGAGCATTCCTAACGATTAATCCAAAATAATCCTGCTTCTGTACAGATGGCATGAAGGGGGCGATCCCACGGGTCGATTGGCAAATGGGGCAACAGCGCAAAGTTAAAGAGGATGCTAATGCTCGGTTTTGTTGCCCAGTGAGGGTCACTGAGCAGGCGATCGTAAAAGCCACCGCCGTAGCCAAGTCGGTAGCCCTGGCGATCGCTAGCCACTGCTGGCACCAAAATCAAGTCTACTGTTTCTAACTCTAAGATCGGCTCATCGGCGTGAGGTTCCAAAATTCCGTAGGCTCCGGCTTGCAGCGGTCTTGAGGTGGACGACCAAGCGTGCCAAGTGAGGGATTTTCCCACACACCGAGGCAGTCCCCAACGTTTGGAACTGTCAGCGCCATAGATTAGCGAGCTAAGATCCGGTTCTTGGCGGAAACTGGTATAAGCCAGAATGGTCTGTGCTCGAATAAATTGGGGAGTGGTTTGAAGATGGGTGCAGAGGCGATCGCTCTGGGTTCGCCAAATCTCAGGAGCAAGGGCACGACGAGCTTTGAGGAGCGATCGGCGCAGGTCTGCCTTGGAAGTTAGCCCAGCGATTGGATCAATGATTTGTTCTGCCATAGCCGATTAGCTCTAAAATGTAGATTATGTTTGCCATAAAAAATAGAAAGAATAAAAGAAGTGTGATAAAAGGAGTTGCTGTGCCCCTTCAGCCCGGTGATGCCGCGCCAGACTTCAGATTGCCAGATGGAGCAGGAAATATCGTCAAGCTCTCGGACTTTCGAGGACGGCGAGTCGTGCTTTATTTCTACCCTCGAGACAACACTCCAGGTTGCACTAAAGAAGCGTGCGGCTTTCGGAACGCCTACTCCGACTTTCAGGATGCTAACGCAGTCGTGCTTGGAATTAGTACAGACGATGCCAAAGCCCATACTAAGTTTGCAACAAAACTTAATTTGCCTTTTCCGCTCTTAACCGATGCCGATGGTAAAGTTTCAACGGCTTATGAGAGTTATGGGCTGAAAAAGTTTATGGGTAAAGAATATATGGGTATCAGCCGTAATTCTTTTTTGGTTGGCCCTAACGGGAACATCGAGAAGATTTACCTTAAGGTTACTCCCGAAAGTCACGCAGTCGAAGTGTTGGCTGATGTGACCAACCCACAAACCTAAAAAATCCCCATGCAACAGTTACAGCGGTTCGTCCAGGCAGCGCTGGGCATAATTTTTCGGCATCCGATTACGGGCACTAGCATTGTACCCGTGCTGCCCGATGGGCGAATTGTCTTGATTCAGCGCCGAGATAACGGTCGTTGGAGCTTTCCGGGTGGCATTGTAGATTGGGGCGAAGATATCCCGACCTCGGTGAAGCGGGAATTGACCGAAGAGACGGGACTAAATCTAGTTAATATTAAGCGGCTCGTTGGCGTATATTCTGACCCAACGCGCGATCCCCGGTTTCATTCCATTTGCGTTTTGGTTGAGGCGGCGGTGGAGGGTACCATGCTGGCGCAGGACAAGCTGGAAGTCTTGGACGTGAAGGCATTCAAACTTGGAGAAATTCCCCAGGGTGAACTATCCCATGACCACGATCGCCAGCTTGCCGATTATTTGAAAGGCGTGACGGTGTTAGCGTAACAGTCTTGGTGTAACAGGTTTGGTGTGACAGCCTAGGCTGGAACCGCTAGCAGTTGATCCACTTGCTTTGCTGTTTCAAAGAAGTATGCCGCGTTTTCTTCTGGGGTTTTGGGTAAAATGCCATGACCCAAATTGAGGATGTGTCCTCGTCTACCAGCTTTGCGAACCGTGTCGAGGATGCGATCGCGGATCAATGCTTTTGAGCCAAACAGCACGCAAGGGTCAATGTTACCTTGCACCATCATGTTAGAACCCAGCCGTTGCCGCGCTTCCGCCATATCTACTGTCCAATCAACGCTGATGATATCTACGCCCGATTGACCCATGCGCTCTAACACGCCTGCACTGCCGCTGATGTAGAGAATCATTGGGGTGTCAGGATGCTTAGCTTTGACTTGACGAACGACCTGCTGCTGATAGGGTAGGGCAAAAGCATCGTAGTCTTGAGGACTGAGTTGCCCTGCCCAAGAATCAAACATTTGCACAATCTGTGCGCCCGACTCAATTTGGTAGCAAGCGTAGGCGGCGATCGCATCGGCAAGCTTACTCAAGAGTTGATGCAACATAGCTGGCTCAGAAAACGCCATGCCCTTGATGATGCTGTAGTCTTTCGAGCTTTTCCCCTCAACGGCATAAGCTGCCAAAGTCCAGGGGGCGCCGACAAACCCTAGCACCGTTGCCTCATTGCCCACTTCTTGCCGCAGGGTTTGCAAAATAGTGCGGATGAACGGCATCGATTCTTCCGGCTCGATTTCGTAAAGTTGATCGATTTGTGCCTGAGTCCGAATAGCTGGCTCAATGATGGGCCCTTTGCTCTCAATAATGTCGAAGGGAATGCCGATTCCAGGGAGCGGAGTCAAAATGTCTGAAAACAAAATTACGCCATCGGGTCGAAACGCGCGCCAAGGTTGTAGTGAAATTTCTACGGCGATCTCTGGATTCTCGGAGCGCTCTCGGAAAGAGGGATGGCGATCGCGCAGTTCCCGATACTCTTTCATGTAGCGTCCCGCTTGGCGCATCATCCAGACGGGAGGACGCTCTACTGCTTCGCCGCGTGCAGCCCGAAGCAAACAGGGAACTTGATTGAATCCGGTCATTGCAACTCCGTCAATTAATGCTAGTAATGCTAAGTCGAGTTTTTAAGCGTAGATGCTAGCCTACCATTGCGCGATCGCCTCTCTGTAACCAGCCTTACCAAGCTGTTACAAAAGTTCAGGTTTATTGCATTAATCTGACATTACCTCAAAAGTATGAACCTACTCAAAGCCCCTCGCCTGAAGGAAAGGGGTTTGGGGAGAGGTCTAGCTGCGTTGCCGACGAAACCTAACCCCTAGCCCCTTCCCTAAGAGGGCAGGGGAACTGGATTTCATATAGTGATTCAGAAACGTCATTAATCCTTGGGCACATCGGTTTTTGGGGCATAGTACAATGAAGTGCCATACAAAACCTGCTCCTGATGAGTTAGCAAAGTGCAGTCGGAGCGCGGGTAGGCAACGCAAGTGACTGTGTATCCGGCGGCTAATTCAGGCGATCGCAGGAACTTTTGCTCGGCTTGCTCGACTTCTCCCTCTAGCAGCTTGGCAACACAGCCCGAACATTCTCCCAATTTGCAGCCCGCAGGCAACCGGATGCCTGCATCTTCGGCAATATCTAGAATATATTGGTCATCGGGCACTGACAGAGTGCGATCGAGGGCGATCGCCGGATTCACCAACCGAACCTGATAAACTGCCATCTCACACTTTTCCTGAACAAGACCTTTTCCAGCGTATCGAAAAAATGCACTTTCATTCCCATTTCTGCCGTCCTAGTTGCGATTGCACTGAACCCCCTTCCCGCAAAATTCGACAGCTTTGGATCGCGCTGGCGTTGATTAGCATTTTTGCCGTTGCAGAACTGTTGGTGGGGTTGTTTAGCCATAGTTTGGCGCTCCTGGCAGAGTCAGGGCATATGCTCTCGGATGCCTTAGCGTTAGGAGTGGCGCTGTTAGCAACTTGGCTGGCGCAATTGCCTGTTTCGCATCAGGCGACGTTTGGGTATCGACGGGTCGAAATTTTGGCGGCATTGGCGAATGGAGTAAGCTTGATGGTTGTAGCGGGTTTGATTGCCTGGGAAGCGATCGCCCACCTTCGAGAGCCGCCTACCGAAATTCTGAGCTTGCCGATGTTAGTCACGGCGGTCGTGGGTCTGGGCGTGAACAGCCTCAACGCTTTCTTACTGCACGATGATAGCCATCATGATCTCAACTTGCAAGGGGCTTTTCTGCACATGGTGGCGGATGCCGTTAGCTCGGTGGGAGTCATTGGGGCAGCGATCGCGGTTTGGCTACTCCATTGGAACTGGGCAGATGGAGCGATTAGCCTCAGCGTTGCCGTGTTTATTGGAATTGGGGCAATTCCGATCATTCGGCAAAGTTGCAATATTTTGCTCGAAAAAACGCCGCCTCATCTAGATGTAGAGCAAATTCAGACTCATCTGCAAGAGTTCTTAGGCGTGAAGGCAGTCGATCGCCTTTATGTCTGGACGATCGCCCTGGGTCAGGAAGCGCTATTTGCTGAGTTGACCGTGGATATTCGAGATGGGGAGGAGCGCGATCGCTTACTAGCAGAAATGCAGGCTTCTGTGCGTGAAAAATACGGCATTCAAGAAATCATTTTTCAAATGACCGCGCCTGTAACCGTGAATTTATCAAGACCTGGAATATTGTTGGGCGTGATCAGCAATGAGATGATTTAATCTATAAGCTAGTATTTACTGCGCCTGTCATGAAAATTGCTACGTGGAACGTTAACTCAATTCGCACTCGGTTGGAACATCTGGTGGGATGGTTAGAGGATAATCCAGTAGACGTGTTATGCGTGCAAGAAACAAAGGTTGTCGATCAAGATTTTCCTAAGTTACCTATTGAGGCTTTGGGCTACCACACTTATGTTTCAGGGCAAAAGTCTTATAACGGGGTGGCATTGCTCAGCCGATCGCCCCTAACCGAGGTCAGCATGGGTTTTACGCCCGTTTTGGGAGAAGCGATCGTCGGTGATTTAGATGATCAAAAACGTATCATTACGGGCGTGTTAGATGGCGTGCGAATTGTTGATCTTTATGTGCCCAATGGCTCGGCGATCGGTAGTGAAAAGTATGTGTACAAACTGCGTTGGTTAGGGATGCTACGAAACTATTTGAAGGCGCTCATGATGCAGCACTCCAATTTGTTAGTGTGCGGCGATTTCAATGTTGCTCCCGAAGACCGCGATATCCATGATCCCGTAGGGCGAGAACAGTGCATTATGGCTTCCGATATAGAACGGCAAGCGTTGCAACAGGCAATTTTTGATTTGGGCTTATCTGATGCCTTTCGCAAATTTAACCCAGAAGAAGGGCAGTTTAGCTGGTGGGATTATCGAGCCGCCGCCTTTCGGCGAAATTTGGGCTGGCGGATTGATCACCACTACTTGTCGCCAAACTTGTATGAGCAGGCAAAAAGCTGCACTATCGATATTGCTCCCCGCAAACTAGAGAAGCCGAGCGACCATGCGCCCGTGGTGGTTGAGATTTAGGAAAAGTTGAAATTTAGATCGATTCCAGCTCGGTATCTCGTAAATGCGCCTTAAACTTGCCCTCAAATTTTACTAAGAGGGGAAAGTTTGCACTGATAGGTTTGCCATGCCACTCTGAGGCAATACCCACCACCTCACCCTCTAAACCCTTAAGGTCAAAGGCTTCGTTTCGATGGGCGGGGTAGTGATAAACCACAACAGATTCTTTGACTCGAACGCGATCGCCAACTTTCATAGCCTTTTAGTCATCTCTCTTTGAAAACCTGCACTGGGAGTGTCATATCCATTTTTGCTGTTGATCACGACACTTCATCATTTTTGCACATCATGTTCCTTTCCCATCTTCGAGAAACCTGATTGTTGATCGAGGGTGGCTCCTGGTTCTGCTCTCGAAGCGATCGCCCTCATCTCTGCCTTGACAATCCTAGTTAGAGTCTGGAGATGGACTAGGCAATTGTTGAGACGGTAGAGGCAACGGTTCAGGTTGGCTCAATCTACTTTGGGTAAGCTGCTGCAAAACAATAATGCTGAATCCTCCTAAGACAATGCCAATGATGCCGAGCACGAGAACCGCCCCAAAATTCATGGGCTTAGGAATGGCGATCGGTTCGTTAGGAATAGAGGGTTGTTCTAGAGGCGGCTCTTCTAAATTACTATCATTGCCATAGAGTAGGGCGCGGGATGCGGCTGTAAAGTCTTCAGGATCTGCCGTGTCCATCATCGGATCATCTTCCGGGTCTTCTATTAACGCAGCCTCAAAGGGTGCATCGGTAACGCGACAGCGCAACATCACAACTGAGGTGTTGTCGTGACCGTTCTTTTTGTTGGCTAAATCGATCCAAGATCGCACTGCCTGTTCCAAGGAAACCTCGCCCCGGAGGACTTGGCGCGAGTTGTTTTCCCAACTTTGCTCCACGCGATCGCCATCACTCAATCCATCCGAACACAGCAGCAGCAATCCATCCTCCTCTACAATGAATCGCCGCACTTTTGGATGAAGTAATTCTCCTGCGCGCGTTCCTAAGGCTTGCGTCAGAGCGCCAGAATCGGGTCTTTGCCTTGCCTCTGCATAAAGATATCGCCCCATAGACACTTCTCGCGTTACCACATCATCATCTACCGTCAGCGTATGGCAGTAGTGCGGCGTAATCCAATAGGCACGGCTGTCTCCGACGTTTACCAGGTATAGCTCATGGGCGTTGTGGCTGCCTGCAATACTTTGGGGCAATTGAATTGCCATGACCAAGGTGGTGCCCATCCGTTGCCGCATCTCTCGGTCTTGAGTATTGTTGCGGGCAGAAATCAGGTTGTTGGTAACCCGGACAATGGAGGCAAGTTGCTGTTCAATGACTGCTGGACTCGTCGGGGGCTTGTTGGTATGTTCCTGAATTAAAGCACTGATCTGAATTTTGAGCGAACTTAACGCCAGTTGACTGGCAACCTCGCCGCCTTCGTGCCCACCAATGCCATCGCAAATAATCCCGACATGGGGCAGCAGTTTGTCTGGCACCGACGCAGGCATTGGCGAACTAGGAAAGCAAGCGTCTTCGTTATGGTCACGTTGGGGCCCCGTGGTCGTTGCTCCAAAAATTTCTAGGTGAAGGGGTTGCCGTGCTGCTTGTTCCAATAAAATTTGGTTGAGTTGGGCGCTCAGGGTAAGGGGCACTGTGCCGTGGGAGGCGATCGCCGCTGCAACGCTAAAGGTCGCCAAATCTGCCTGAGTCGCTTCGGCAAACTGCATGTTTTGAATAAACGCTTGCAGTGCTTTGGCTACGGGGGGCTGGGCGTAGGCAATCCAGGGTCGCCAACAGTTCGCTAAATCTTTAAGCTGTGGCGAGGTCAGGCGATCGGGAATTAACTCACAGAGTCGGACTCGCCAACCCTCTACTCGGAGGTTGTCGGGTACGAGAAGGCTGGTCGCTACCCCCTGTTGCTTTAGCGGTTCCCACAGTTGCAGCATCTGCCAAAGCCAGTAGACCTGGCGAACCGCTGAAGTCGAAGACCATTCCGAGGCAAGGGCAGAATAGAGTTTTCCTGAGGCATCAACAGGAACGTTGTTTAAAAGGAAGATGGGATCTTGTGCCAAAATGCAAAAGCCATACATGCCTGGCACATGGAGTTGATGTGGATAAAGCTGGAGGTAGGGCTGTACTCCATCGGGAAAGATGGGAATATCGGGAGCTTGAGTCGGCTTTGTTTCTAGCCAAATATTTGAACCCATGACGACGTAGCGATCGCTAACTAATTCGCCTGCTGGAATTTGCGTCACAGATTCGCCGATCGCCCATAAGTAGCGGTACTCTAACGGAGCTTGGCAGCGATCGCAGACCCGCTTCCCCAAAACATTATTAGGATAGAGACACCCCAAATTAGAACACTGCATATACAAAGGTGGACTAACCGGAGAATCTAGCGTGGGCGATGGCGGACGGATAGGACGATCGTTTGTCATGGGTTCTAGGGCGCTGAACTCAATTAGTTATAAAGATTAACCCTGAAAGTTAAACTTGGGGCTTCTAAACTTGTGGGCTTCTAAATTTATGGGCTTCTAAACTTATGGGCTTTAAAGATCAGAGAGACTCAAAACTTAAGGCTCAAAATCTATTTCGCTCTGAATCGAACCTGAAACTTAATGATTGTTTACCTTTAGTTCGTCCTTAATCAATCTTTGTTAGCCTACAACCATGATTAGGCATGATGTCTTAGGCAGTTAGTTTGGGAACCCTGACCCTGGAAGTGCGTCAGAATGCCCGTATTATTTGCGATCGCCCTCAGTTTGGCTCTCTTAATTTCCTTAGCTCTTTCCCCATCCTCTCTCATGACCCTCCCCTTTCTCTGGCTCATTGCAGGTATTGCCCTCTGTGCGTTGGAATTTGTTTTCCCTACTGCATTTATCGAACTGACAATGGGAATGAGTGCCATCCTTGTCGCGATCCTGGCTCGATTCATTCCATCCGTAGGAATTCAGGTGGGTGTTTGGCTGGCACTGTCGATTAGCTTGACGCTTTTACTGCGTCGCTTTCTGCCCAAACCCCAAAACCGAACTATTGATGATTCTAAAGAAGCCAGGACTTTGACGGGAATTTTGCCAGGACAAACAGGACGAGTGTTGTATGAAGGGAACTCCTGGCAAGGGCGGTGCGCTGATGAAGAAATGGCGATCGCCGCCAATCAAAAGGTTTACGTGATAGAGCGCCGAGGAACGACCCTCATCGTTATGCCCGAAAACTTACTGCATTCTTAAATTACTACATTCTTGAAACAATTCCTAAATACAGCCAGTCTTAAACACAGCTAGAGGTTAACATGGAAGGATTTTTTGCATTCATTATTGTCGCTCTAGGCGGAGCCGGCTTAGCAGGATCGGTCAGAATCGTTAATCAGGGCAACGAAGCGCTAGTGGAGCGACTGGGCAGTTACAATAAAAAACTTTCACCAGGGCTAAACTTTACGTTTCCGTTTGTCGATCGCATTGCTTATCAGGAAACCATCCGCGAGAAAGTCATCGATATTCCTCCCCAATCCTGCATTACTCGGGACAACGTTTCTATCTCTGTCGATGCCGTCGTCTATTGGCGCATTGTTGATATGGAAAAGGCTTACTACAAAGTGCAAGATATTCAGTCTGCAATGATCAACGTGATTTTGACCCAAATTCGTGCTGAGATGGGTCAGCTAGAACTTGATGAAACCTTTACTGCCCGTTCTGAAATTAACGAACTCCTGCTGCGTGAACTGGATGTTGCCACCGACCCCTGGGGCGTAAAAGTGACTCGCGTTGAACTTCGTGACATCATTCCCTCTAAGGCTGTGCAAGAAGCCATGGAGCTACAAATGTCTGCTGAGCGCCGCAAACGAGCCGCTATTCTCACCTCTGAAGGTGAACGCGAATCTGCCGTCAACAGCGCTAGAGGAAAAGCGGATGCCCAAGTTCTGAATGCTGAGGCTCAGCAAAAGTCGGTCATTATGAGTGCCGAAGCTGAGCAAAAAGCGACTGTCCTTCGTGCCCAAGCCGCACGTCAGGAGCAAGTTTTGAAAGCTCAAGCTACTGCCGAGGCTCTCCAAATTATTGCCAAAACTCTTCAGGTTGACCCCAACGCCCGCGAAGCTCTCCAGTTTCTGATGGCGCAAAACTACCTCGACATGGGTAGCAAAATTGGTGCCAGCGCCAGCAGCAAAGTCATGTTCATGGATCCCCGCGCTATTCCTGCCACAATGGAGGGCATCCGATCGATTATTGCTGACAGCAACCCAACCCCCTAATCATCTCCACCCCTGCCCGGTCAGACAACCGAGGCGCTATTCTAAAAAGCATTAGCCCATAGGAACCTCCCATGAAATTCGGTGTCATCGTCTTCCCAGGCTCAAACTGCGATCGCGACATTGCGATGGTCGTCCGCGATCTCCTGCATCAGCCAACGCGCATGGTCTGGCATGAAGAGAGTGATCTCTCCGACTTGGACGTGGTGATTATTCCGGGTGGCTTTAGCTACGGCGACTATCTTCGCTGCGGCGCGATCGCTCGCTTTTCTCCTGCCTTGCAAGCTACTGTTCAACATGCTGAACAAGGCAAGCTGGTGATGGGCATCTGCAACGGGTTCCAAGTCCTTACAGAAGCAGGCTTGCTCCCAGGCGCACTGATGCGTAATCGAGACTTGCACTTTGTCTGCGATCGCGTTCCTCTCCGCGTCGAGCGCACAGACTCTCCCTGGACACAGAGCTACCAGCCAGGACAGATTGTTACGCTACCGATCGCCCATGGAGAAGGCAACTACTACGCCGATGCCGAAACCTTGGCAGATTTAGAAAGCCATCATCAAATTCTCTTTCGCTACTGTACGCCCACTGGCGAGATTAGTCCTGCCGGAAACCCGAATGGCTCCCTCAACAACATTGCTGGCATCTGCAACCGTCGCGGCAACGTTATGGGCATGATGCCTCACCCCGAACGCGCTGCCGACCTAATGCTGGGTAACACCGAGGGGCTAAGCGTTTTCAAAGGTGTCTTAGAATCAATGGCGATCGCTTAAGGGTTTAAGTGAAGGGTTTAACGATCAGCACTGAACAATGGGCTTCTTCAGCAACCTGACCACTCACCGAACCTTGTAAAATCCGGCTCATTCCCGTCAGCCCTCGACTGCCAATCACAATCATGTCAACCTTGTGGATATTGGCGAGGCGAGTAATTTCTTCAGCCGGATCGCCTGTGACGATTTCTAGTTCGCTTTTACATGGCAAAACTGCCTGATATGCCTGGAGCTTGACCAAAGCCTCGTGGGAAATCGACTCTGTTTCGACTTGAGGGCGATCGGCAGCAATATCAGGGTTGTTGCCTGCGTTGAAAACAACATGGGCAATAATGATTTCAGTTTGAGGTTGAAGCTGAAATTGCAGCAAGGTTTGAACCACCAGTTCCGAAAGGTCAGAGCTATCCAAAGCCACCAAAATCTTTTTCAGCACAGTGGATTTTCCTCATAGAGACTTTTCCTATATTAAGGCTCTTCCTCCTGAGTTCTTAGCCTGACAGAATCTGCGTGGGAAGATAAGCCTTCGGCTGTCGCCAAAAGCTCGATCGCCCCTGCCATTTTTTGCAGCGCCACATCGGAGTACTGAATCAAACTAGAGTGCTTCATAAACGTCTCTACCCCCAGCGGCGAGGCATAGCGCGCTGAGCCTGACGTAGGCAGCGTGTGGTTAGGACCAGCCAAGTAATCCCCCACGGCTTCAGGCGTAGAGTTCCCTAAGAAAATTGCTCCAGCGTGCCGGATCTGTTCTAGTAGGCTCCAAGGATCTTCGACTTCTAGCTCTAAATGTTCAGGAGCAAATTCGTTCGAGAGTTCAGCAGCGGTCTTTAGAGAATCAACCACAACGACTAAACCGTAATGGGCGATCGCCTTCTCGGTCAAAATTTTACGAGGATGGTTAATCAGCTGCTGTTTGACCTCAGCCACCACCTGAATTGCTAAATCTGCATCTGTTGTCAGCAAAATTGCCGCTGCCATTGGGTCATGCTCTGCCTGCGCCAGCAAATCTACTGCAACATGGATAGGATTAGCAGCAGAATCGGCAATAATTAGCACTTCTGAGGGCCCTGCCAACGAATCAATGCCTACTGTGCCATAGACTAGCTTCTTAGCGAGAGTGACGTAAATATTGCCAGGCCCTGTGATTACATCCACCTTCGGGATTGTTTCAGTGCCATAGGCAAGAGCAGCGATCGCTTGTGCGCCCCCCACCCGATAAATTTCCTGAACCCCTGCTTCTTGTGCCGCCACCAGTACCGCCGGATTAATGGTCTTATCAGCCGTGGGCGGTGTCGTAATCACGATGCGCGGCACCTTTGCCACCCTAGCTGGGATAGCATTCATGATGACTGTACTGGGGTAAGCCGCCCGCCCACCCGGAATATAAAGTCCAGCTTTGTCCACAGGCGTATAACGCTTGCCCAGAACCACTTCATCTTCACCAAAATGAACCCAGCTTTTGGGCACTCGCTGGCGGTGGAATGCTTCTACCTGCCGACAAGCCAGTCGAATCGCACCCAGTAGCTCCTTAGAAACCTGCTGATATGCTGCATCTAGCTCAGAACCACTAACCCGCAGTTCTTCGGCTTTCAACTGAACTTGGTCGTATTCTTCAGTGTAATGGAGGACTGCCCGATTTCCTTGCCGTTTGACAGATTGGAGCACTTCGCGGACTGTTGCCTCTTTATGGACAACCTGGTCGTCGTGGGTGCGATCGCAGATTCGGTGCAGTTCGGTTAGTGCCTCAGCTCGCTGAGTAATAATTCGCAGCATCGCCTCGTTGGGGTAGAACGGATGACTCTAGATTCTTAAAAACTTGCCAAACAACTAGGCATATTCGGAATGTATATTGAGAAAAATATATTCAGAAAAGCAAACTAGCTCCAGCACGATTCCTTATAGCTTAACTGGATTTTAAGGAAGTTGAAGGATGAGTTGCAAGAGTAGAGATTGGACGAATATAAAGTTTGCTAGCTTTTAGTTCAGGTTGTCCGCTATGATAGTTGATCGCTGAAAGAACTATCCCCAAAAGCATTAATTGTGGCAAATATTAAATCTGCGATCAAACGCGTTGACATTGCAGAACGCAATCGTCTTCGGAATAAATCCTATAAGTCGGCGGTTAGAACGCTGATGAAAAAGTCCCTGGCTGCGATGAGCGCTCATCAGGCAAATCCGTCTCCTGAAGCTCAGCAGGCTGTTGAAACCTCCATGTCTGTTGCTTTTAGCAAAATCGATCGCGCGGTCAAGCGAGGTGTGATTCATCCCAACACGGGTGCCCGCAAAAAAGCACGCCTTGCTAGAGCGCTGAAAGCTCAGGAAGCTTCAGCGTCCTAGCCTTTCGTCTTTCTCCTTGTTCTTGTGTTGATTCCTGTATAATTTGACCCCCTCATGCAGCTAATCGACACCCACGTTCATATTAACTTTGATAGCTTTCAGCCCGACCTAGATGCTGTGGCTCAAAACTGGCGAGATGCAGGAGTAGTACGCTTGGTTCACTCTTGCGTCACGCCTTCCGAGTTTGAGCAGATTCAAGCCTTAGCAGATCGGTTCCCAGAACTATTTTTTGCAGTGGGGCTACATCCGCTGGATGTGGATCAGTGGACACCAGACTCAGCCAGCCAAATTTTGGCACTCGCTCAGTCTGATGCTCGGGTGGTGGCGATCGGTGAAATGGGGTTGGACTTTTATAAGGCAGACAACCAAGAACTTCAGGAACAGGCGTTTTGGGCACAGCTTAAGGTTGCTCGTCAGCTTAGTTTGCCTGTGATCATTCATTGTCGAGATGCAGCAGAGGCAATGGCGAAGCTGATTAAAGGTTTCTGGAAAGAGCATGGGATTGTGCAAGGTGTGATGCACTGCTGGAGCGGCACTCCGGAGGAGACGCAATGGTTTCTTGACTTGGGGTTTTACATTAGCTTTAGTGGCATTGTCACGTTTAAGAATGCGACTCAGGTGCATGAATCAGCCCAGTTGGTTCCCAACGATCGCCTTTTGATTGAAACCGACTGTCCGTTTTTGGCACCTGTGCCCAAGCGAGGTGAACGGCGCAATCAGCCCGCATACGTTAAATATGTAGCGGAACAAGTGGCGCGGCTGCGAGGGGTTGAAGTGGAGGCGATCGCCGCTCAAACCACCGCTAACGCTTGCTTACTGTTCCAATTGCCAGCCACCGATCAATCTAGATCGACCGAAACACACTTTGTAGAAATTTCTTAAGCAACACACGAAAAAGAGAATATACGTCATAATTATTGACATGAGTCCTCTTCTGCGTTATGCTCACTCTGCTCTAAAATCACCCTAGCCCTTAACATTAAATATTGAAATCTCCCCTGAAATTCTGCTTCGTCTCGACTCAACTTTCGAGATACAGCTAGATTCTTCTCAGTCTTCACCCTTCTCTGGAGACTGACGTTTTGTGTTGATATTTGTTAATTAAGACCCATCAGCCTTGAGGGACTTGCCCTAAGACTGAACCACCTGAGGAGCCGCATGAGTAACCTAGCCCAATCTGCACCCGTTTTTACCCTACCAGACCTTGTAGAAATTCAGCGGGCGAGTTTTCGCTGGTTCTTGGATGAAGGTTTGATTGAAGAGTTAGAAAGCTTCTCCCCTATTACTGACTACACAGGCAAGCTCGAGCTTCACTTCCTGGGTAAGGAGTATCGGTTGAGACGACCTAAGTACGACGTTGATGAAGCCAAGCGTCGGGACAGCACCTACGCCGTGCAAATGTATGTGCCCACTCGGTTGATTAATAAGGAAACTGGAGAAATCAAAGAGCAAGAGGTCTTTATTGGCGATTTGCCCTTAATGACCGATCGAGGCACATTCATTATTAACGGCGCAGAACGAGTCATCGTCAACCAGATCGTCCGGAGTCCCGGCGTTTATTACAAAAAGGAAATCGACAAGAACGGACGCAGCGCCTTCAATGCCAGCCTGATTCCTAACCGAGGCGCGTGGCTGAAGTTTGAAACGGATAAGAACGACCTAGTTTGGGTGCGGATCGATAAAACCCGTAAACTCTCTGCCCAAGTATTGCTGAAGTCGTTGGGGTTAAGCGATGGCGAAATTTTCGACTCCTTGCGTCACCCTGAATACTTCCAGAAGACTATTGAAAAAGAAGGTCAGTTCAACGAAGAAGAAGCCTTGATGGAGCTTTACCGGAAACTGCGTCCGGGTGAGCCGCCAACGGTTTCGGGTGGGCAGCAACTTCTAGATTCTCGGTTCTTTGACCCTAAGCGCTATGACTTGGGTAAGGTGGGGCGCTACAAGCTCAACAAAAAACTGCGGTTAACTGTTCCTGAAACGACGCGGGTGTTGACTGCTCCTGATATTTTGGCGGCGATCGACTACTTAATTAACCTGGAGTTTGATGTTGGCAGCATTGACGACATTGACCACTTGGGCAATCGTCGCGTTCGCTCGGTCGGTGAACTGTTACAAAACCAAGTCCGAGTCGGCTTGAACCGTTTGGAGCGAATTATTCGGGAACGGATGACCGTCTCAGATGCCGATTCTTTGACTCCGGCTTCTTTGGTTAACCCCAAGCCCCTTGTGGCAGCCATTAAGGAGTTCTTCGGCTCCTCCCAGCTTTCTCAGTTCATGGATCAAACCAATCCCCTGGCAGAGCTAACCCACAAGCGCCGTCTTAGCGCCTTGGGCCCAGGTGGTTTGACTCGTGAGCGTGCAGGTTTCGCAGTACGCGATATTCACCCTTCTCACTATGGTCGGATTTGCCCAATTGAAACGCCTGAAGGTCCTAACGCGGGCTTGATTGGCTCTCTAGCGACCCACGCGCGAGTCAATGCTTACGGCTTCATCGAAACGCCTTTCTTTCCAGTCGATAACGGACGAGCTTTGAAAGATCAGGCTCCTCTATATATGACTGCGGATGAAGAAGATGACCTGCGGGTGGCAGCGGGTGACGTGACTATGGACGAAAACGGATTTATTTTGGGTGAACAAGTGCCCGTCCGGTATCGCCAAGAATTCACCACTACCACGCCTGCTGAGGTTGACTATGTGGCAGTTTCCCCGGTGCAAATTATTTCGGTAGCAACATCTTTGATTCCATTTTTGGAGCATGACGACGCGAACCGGGCTTTGATGGGATCGAACATGCAGCGTCAGGCAGTACCCTTGCTGCATCCTGAGCGTCCTTTGGTGGGCACAGGCTTAGAAGCGCAAGCGGCAAGAGACTCTGGAATGGTCATTGTTAGCCGCACTGATGGGGACGTGACCCATGTCGATGCCAACCGGATTCGGGTGCGCCCTCCTACAGGTCATGAGATTGAGTATCTGTTGCAGAAGTATCAGCGATCGAACCAAGATACCTGTTTGAACCAGCGCCCTATCGTGTTTTCGGGCGATCGCGTCGTCGCAGGTCAAATCTTGGCTGACGGATCGGCTACCGAAGGCGGCGAGTTGGCATTAGGGCAAAACGTCTTGGTCGCCTATATGCCTTGGGAGGGTTACAACTACGAGGACGCAATTCTCATCAGCGAACGCCTGGTTTCTGACGACGTTTACACCTCCATCCACATTGAAAAGTATGAGATTGAGGCACGTCAAACCAAGCTAGGACCTGAAGAAATCACTCGTGAAATTCCCAACGTTGGGGAAGATGCGCTACGTCAATTAGACGAAACTGGCATCATCCGGATTGGAGCATGGACTGATTCAGGCGATATTTTAGTCGGTAAGGTTACGCCTAAAGGCGAGTCAGATCAGCCTCCTGAAGAGAAGCTACTGCGGGCAATCTTTGGTGAAAAAGCCAGAGATGTGCGGGATAACTCTTTGCGCGTTCCTAACGGTGAAAAAGGTCGGGTGGTAGATGTGCGCGTCTTTACCCGTGAGCAGGGTGATGAACTACCTCCGGGTGCCAACATGGTGGTGCGAGTCTACGTAGCGCAAAAACGGAAGATCCAGGTGGGCGACAAGATGGCGGGTCGTCATGGCAACAAGGGTATTATTTCCCGGATTCTGCCGCAGGAAGACATGCCTTACTTGCCCGATGGAACTCCCCTTGATATTGTTCTTAACCCTCTGGGTGTGCCTTCTCGGATGAATGTGGGTCAGGTGTTTGAGTGCTTGTTAGGCTGGGCTGGACACAATCTGGACGTACGTTTCAAGATGATTCCCTTTGATGAAATGTACGGAGAGGAAGCTTCGCGCTTAACCACTCACGGCAAGATGATGGAGGCGCGCGAAAAAGTAGGACAAGATTGGGTGTTCAACCCCAACAACGCAGGCAAGATCAAGGTATTTGATGGTCGTAGTGGAGAAGCCTTCGATCGCGATGTCACAGTGGGTAAAGCCTATATGTTGAAACTGGTTCACCTGGTAGACGACAAAATTCATGCTCGCTCTACGGGTCCTTACTCCTTGGTCACTCAACAGCCGTTGGGAGGCAAGGCTCAGCAAGGCGGACAGCGATTTGGAGAAATGGAAGTTTGGGCATTAGAAGCCTTTGGGTGCGCCTATATTCTTCAAGAGCTACTTACGGTTAAGTCCGACGATATGCAGGGGCGTAATGAAGCGCTGAATGCGATCGTTAAAGGCAAGGCGATTCCTCGACCGGGAACTCCCGAGTCCTTTAAGGTCTTAATGCGAGAGCTACAGTCGCTTTGTTTAGACATTGCTGCTCACAAGTTGCAAACCCAGGAAGACGGAACTAGCCGTGATATTGAGGTGGACTTGATGGCAGATGTCGGCACTCGCCGCACGCCATCGCGCCCCACCTACGAATCCATCTCCACGGAAGAAATGGAAGGGGCTGAAGGAGAGCGCTAAGTCTGGAGAAGTGGAGCGTTCTGCCATCTAGGTATGAACGACTCCATTCCTCAATTTATTCAAATTGCCACGTAAATAAGGAAGTAATCAGCGATGCCAAAGCTAGAACAGCGGTTTGACTACGTCAAAATTGGTCTGGCATCTCCCGAACGAATTCGTCAGTGGGGAGAGCGGACGCTACCGAACGGCATGGTCGTCGGCGAAGTCACCAAGCCGGAAACTATCAACTACCGGACGCTAAAGCCGGAAATGGATGGTCTGTTTTGCGAGCGAATTTTTGGACCTGCAAAAGATTGGGAATGCCATTGCGGTAAGTATAAGAGAGTGAGACATCGCGGCATTGTGTGTGAGCGCTGTGGCGTTGAGGTCACAGAGTCTCGCGTGCGGCGGCATCGGATGGGCTACATCAAGCTGGCGGCTCCAGTGGCGCACGTTTGGTATCTCAAAGGGATTCCGAGCTACATGGCAATTTTGCTAGATATGCCTTTGCGGGATGTTGAGCAAATTGTTTACTTTAACTCCTATGTGGTGCTGAATGCGGGGAACGCCGAGAACCTGACCTATAAGCAATTGCTGACCGAAGATCAGTGGATTGAAATTGAAGACCAGCTTTACGGGGAAGATTCTCAGCTTGTCGGTATTGAGGTGGGCATTGGGGCGGAAGCGCTGCAACGTTTGCTGCAAGATTTGGAACTGGAAAACACGGCTGAGAAGCTGCGGGAAGATATCCTTACCTCAAAGGGGCAAAAGCGAGCTAAGTACATCAAGCGCCTGCGGGTAATTGACAACTTTATTGCCACGCGATCGCTCCCCTCGTGGATGATTCTGGAATATATCCCTGTGATTCCGCCCGATCTGCGCCCAATGGTACAGCTTGATGGTGGACGCTTTGCGACTTCTGACTTAAACGATCTTTACCGTCGCGTCATCAACCGCAACAACCGTCTTGCCCGACTTCAAGAAATTCTCGCCCCTGAAATCATCGTCCGTAACGAAAAACGGATGCTTCAGGAAGCCGTGGATGCCTTGATTGATAACGGTCGGCGCGGTCGGACAGTGGTGGGTGCGAACAATCGCCCGCTCAAGTCTCTCTCCGACATTATTGAAGGGAAGCAAGGACGATTCCGGCAGAACCTTCTGGGTAAGCGGGTGGACTATTCAGGGCGATCGGTCATTGTGGTTGGACCGAAACTGAAGATTCACCAGTGCGGTTTGCCTAGAGAAATGGCGATCGAGCTATTCCAACCCTTTGTGATTCACCGCTTGATTCGACAAGGCTTGGTCAACAACATCAAAGCGGCGAAGAAACTGATTCAGCGCAACGACCCTCAAATTTGGGACGTACTGGACGAGGTGATCGAAGGGCACCCAGTGATGTTGAACCGGGCACCAACGCTCCACCGTTTGGGCATTCAAGCCTTTGAACCCATTTTGGTCGAAGGACGCGCCATCCAAATTCACCCGCTCGTCTGTCCGGCATTCAACGCCGACTTTGACGGTGACCAAATGGCGGTTCACGTGCCTCTCTCTCTGGAATCTCAGGCTGAGGCAAGGCTATTGATGTTGGCATCGAACAACATTCTTTCGCCAGCCACAGGTAGACCGATCGTCACCCCTAGCCAAGATATGGTTCTGGGCTGCTATTACCTAACCGTTGAAAACCCTAAGGCAACGTTGGGAGCAGGTAAGTACTTTTCTAACATGGAGGACGTAATTGTGGCATACGACCAGAAACAGGTCGATATTCACTCCTACATTTGGGTGCGGTTTGAGGGCGAAGTTGAAGGCGATGAAGCCGATGCCGAGGTTTTGCAAGAAGATCCGGGGGCAGATGGAACAGTCACAAAGCTCTATAAGTATCGTCGGATTCGGGAAGATGCCAATGGCAACCGGATTTCGCAGTACGTCAAAACAACGGCAGGACGGATTATTTACAACAAGGCGATTCAAGAGTCCCTAATGGGGTAAGTCAGGATGGGGTAGAGGTTAGGAATCAATTTTCGTTTGGGCGATCGCCAGATCGCCCTGCAATTTCCAAATGATTTGAGGGGCAAGAGGAAAGTAATGGTAGAGCAAAATTTAACCCAGAAGTCTGATCCAAAAATGATTTTTCGGAACCGAGTGGTGAGCAAAGGGCAACTCCGAAAGCTGATTGCCTGGGCGTTTACCCACTACGGCACCGCCAGAACCGCTGTCATGGCAGACGAACTCAAGGATCTTGGCTTCAAATTTGCGACTCGTGCCGGGGTTTCGATCAGTATCGACGACCTGCAAGTGCCGCCCAGCAAAAAGCAGCTTTTGGAAGCGGCTGAAGAGCAGATTAAAGATACTGAAGAGCGCTACATTCGGGGCGAAATTACAGAAGTAGAGCGTTTCCAAAAGGTTATTGACACCTGGAACGGTACCAGCGAGGAACTTAAAGACGAAGTGGTGCGCCACTTTGAATCGAATGACCCGCTCAACTCTATTTACATGATGGCGTTCTCTGGAGCGCGGGGAAATATTTCCCAGGTTCGGCAGTTGGTGGGAATGCGGGGCTTGATGGCGAATCCGCAAGGGGAAATTATTGACTTGCCAATCAAAACCAACTTCCGGGAAGGATTGACCGTCACGGAATACATTATTTCGTCTTACGGCGCGCGCAAGGGCTTGGTTGATACGGCGCTGCGAACCGCTGACTCTGGCTACTTAACCCGCCGTTTGGTAGACGTTTCTCAAGACGTGATTATTCGGGAAATTGACTGCGGCACCGATCGCGGTATTCCAGTTGTGGCAATGACGGACGGTGAGCGGGTGTTAATTCCTCTCAAAGATCGGTTGCTGGGTCGGGTGGCGGCTCGTCCGGTACTGCATCCTGAAACCGGAGAAGTCATTGTTGAGCGGAACCAGCCGATCTCAGATGATATGGCTCAAGCTGTTGGCAAGGCTAAGGTTGAAATGGTGTATGCCCGATCGCCCCTCACCTGTGAGGCGACTCGATCCGTCTGTCAAACCTGCTACGGCTGGAGCCTTGCCCATGCCTCGGTGGTCGATTTAGGGGAAGCGGTTGGCATTATCGCGGCACAGTCGATCGGCGAACCCGGCACTCAACTCACGATGCGGACGTTCCACACGGGCGGTACGTTTACGGGTGAAGTGGTGCCCCAAATTCGGGCTGCTTTTGATGGCACGGTGCGTACCAAGCCCAAGCAATTCCGATCGCGCGCCTTTAGAACTAGCCACGGACAAGAAGCGCTAATTACTGAGGTGACGATAGATGTAACCTTGGAAGCGGGCGATCGCAAAGAGAAATCTACGCTTCCTCCCGGTTCTATTTTATTCTCTCCTGAAGGTTCCCACGTCAAAATCGGTCACGTCATTGCAGAGATGCCAGCTGCCAGCCGGACTCGCAAGGTGACTGAAAAAGCAACTAAAGATGTTGCTTCAGACCTGGCAGGCGAGATTCTGTTTGCTGAGGTGGTGCCCGAAGAAAAGAAAGACCGTCAAGGCAACACGACTCGAATTGCTCAGAGAGGCGGCTTAATTTGGATTCTCTCAGGCGAGGTATATAACCTGCTGCCTGGGGCTGAGCCCAATGTAAAAAATGGCGATCGCATTGAAGCAAATAGCATCCTTGCCCAAACCAAACTAGTGACTGAAAACGGCGGCGTTGTCCGAATTCCTCAAGACAGCGAGGGCAAAGGCGGTCGGGAAATTGAAATCATTACGGCTTCCGTTGTCCTTGACCAAGCCCAGGTCATTGCCGAAAGTTTTCAGGGGCGTGAGCATTACCTGATTGAAACTCAAAACGGTCAGCGTTTTTCCTTGATTGCTACTCCTGGCACGAAGGTTACGAGCGGTCAGGTCGTCGCTGAACTGATTGACAACCGCTACCGTACACAGACAGGCGGCATCATTAAATACTCTGGCGTAGACGTTGCTAAACGCGGCAAAGCAAAGCTGGGCTACGAAGTGGTGCAAGGCGGTACTCTGCTATGGATTCCTGAAGAAACCCACGAAGTTAACAAAGATATTTCACTACTGGTGGTAGAAGACGGTCAATACGTTGAAGCCGGAACAGAAGTAGTCAAAGATATCTTCTGTCAAACTAGTGGTGTGGTCGAAGTGACCCAGAAAAACGACATTCTGCGGGAGATCGTGATTAAGCCGGGTGAACTACACCTAGCCGATAACCCTGAGGCAGTGATCGCAAAAAATGGCACCATTATTAACCCCGGAGAAGAGGCAATTCCTGGGCTAGCGGTGACTGAAATGCGGTACATGGAGTACATTGAGTCGCCAGAAGGGCCCGCGCTGCTGCTGCGTCCTGTGACGGAGTTCAATGTCCCTAACGAGCCTTCGATTCCTAGCCAAACTTCTACCAGCGAAGAAGTCGGGCGATCGATCCAACTACGGGCTGTGCAGCGCATTTCTTACAAAGATGGAGAGCGTGTTAAATCAGTCGATGGACTGGAGCTAATTCGCACTCAGCTTGTTCTAGAAGTTGACAAAGACACGCCCCAACTCGCCGCTGACATTGAGCTAATGGCAGACGAAACCGATCCAGAGGTCATGCGTTTACAGCTCGTCATCCTTGAATCTCTGGTGATCCGACGTGACATTGCCGCTGATCAAACTCAAGGCAGCACAACAACTCGTCTGCTAGTTGCAGATGGCGACCAAATTTCTCCTGGCGCAGTCATAGCCCGGACTGAAATTTTGTCTAAAGAAGCTGGAGAAGTACGAGGACTGCGACTGGGTAGTGAATCGGTTCGCCGTTTACTGGTTGTACGAGCTTCCGACCTCGTGACCCTCAATACGGGCTCAAAAGAACCCCTTGTTAAGGTGGGCGATCTTTTAGTCTCGGGTAGCAAGCTGGCGAGTGGAGTCACGCTAGAAGAATCAGGTCAGGTCGTTGCTGTAGAAGGCAGCCAAGTCACTGTGCGAACGGCTCGTCCTTATCGCGTATCGAATGGTGCAGTCTTGCACATTGATGATGGTGACCTCGTTCAACGGGGGGACAACTTGGTGCTGTTGGTGTTTGAACGAGCAAAAACCGGAGACATTATTCAGGGTCTACCTAGAATTGAGGAATTGCTGGAGGCTCGTAAGCCCAAGGAAGCTTGTATTCTGGCACGTCGGGCTGGACAAGCTCAGGTCGTCTACAACGACGATGATTCGGTAGATATCAAAGTCATTGAAAAGGACGGTGTCATCACCGATTATCCTCTGGGTCCAGGTCAAAACCTTCTGGTGATTGATGGGGCTGAGGTGAAGTCGGGCGAACCCCTCACTGATGGCCCTGCCAACCCCCACGAAATTCTGGAGCTATTCTTTGAACTACACCGCGAAACCTTGGGTATTCACGATTCTTCGATGAAGAGCCTCCAAGAAGTACAAACCTTCTTGGTTAATGAAGTCCAGTCGGTGTATCAGTCTCAGGGTATCGAGATCTCCGACAAACACATTGAGGTGATTGTGCGGCAGATGACCTCTAAGGGCAGAATTGATGATGGCGGCGACACTACCATGCTGCCCGGAGAGTTGGTAGAACTGCGCCAGATTGAACAGGTGAATGAAGCCATGTCTATTACGGGCGGCGCTCCAGCAGAGTATACGCCTGTGCTGTTAGGCATCACTAAAGCTTCATTGAATACCGACAGCTTCATCTCGGCTGCCAGTTTCCAAGAAACGACTCGAGTCTTAACTGAGGCTGCTATTGAGGGTAAGTCGGACTGGTTGCGCGGTTTGAAAGAGAACGTCATTATTGGACGATTGATTCCGGCAGGGACGGGCTTTAATGCTTATGAGGAAACGGCAAGCGTTGAGATTGACCCTATCTACGATGGTTCATCGTTTGAGGATGAGCTAGACCTGATGACAGATGTGGTGTTAGACGATCGCACTGCTCGTTCTTATGAGCGAGATGGCGGCTTTGATGTCTTCCCAACTCCGTTCCGCGCGACTCCTGTTGTAGAACCCCTCGGTGATTTTGGCGCTAGCTTCGGCAAGGCTGAGGCTTTAATTGATGATGAGGAAGATGATTACGCGTCGCCTGATGTGGATGACGATGATATGGATGAGGAAGATTAGATAATCTCGTAATCTCCAATTTCTTAATCTCCGATTTCTAAGTCAAAGAACCCCGTGATAGCAAAGCCATCGCGGGGTTCTTTATGGGGATGCTATGGTTTTAGATTATCCTTTAGGCTTCATATACGCGATCGCCTGTATCCAAATCACGGTGGGTTGATCATAATGATCGACCAGGCAAATGCAGTTATTGTCTTGCCAGCGAATTTTTCCCGTTATTAAATCATTGGTCAAAAGCTTTATTTCGACTTCTTTGTCTTCCCGAATGAGCGTTTGGATTTGTCTGATGCTGGGGAGTCCGGTTTCTAGTTCATTCGCCATAGGTCGGAGAGTAAGGGATAGGGATGTCAAGGATAAATGGTAAACGCTATTCTAAGATTTGCATCTATCCCCTCATAAAACCCAAATTAGACTGGAAAAATTCCACTTATGATTTCATTCGTCAAATATCACGGCTTGGGCAACGACTTTATTTTGGTGGACAATCGGCAACAGTTAGAGCCCATGATCACACCAAAGCAAGCGATTTTGTGGTGCGATCGCCATTTTGGGATTGGCGCTGACGGCGTGATCTTTGCGTTGCCGGGTCAAGCAGGCAGCGACTACACCATGCGCATTTTCAACTCTGATGGTTCTGAGCCAGAAATGTGTGGCAACGGCATTCGGTGTTTGGCGCGCTTCATTGCCGACTTAGAAGGAGAAAATGCCAAAGAAGTCTATCGGATTCATACCCTCGCTGGGGTAATGATTCCCAAACTAGAAGCAAATGGACAAGTGACGGTAGACATGGGTTTACCGCGTCTAATAGCAGCAGAAATCCCCACAACTCTGGTAGCCGCTGACCAGCAGGTCGTGAATCAGCCTATAGAAGTGGCTGGGAAATCTTGGCAGGTCACCTGTGTCAGCATGGGCAATCCTCACTGCATTACGTTTGTCGCTAATGTGGCAGAAGTTCCGCTAGAGGCGATCGGGTCGCAGTTTGAGCAGCATCCTGCTTTTCCTCAAAAGATCAATACAGAGTTTATTGAAGTGGTCAGCCGCGATTATTTAAAGATGCGGGTGTGGGAGCGAGGCGCAGGGATTACCTTAGCCTGTGGAACGGGGGCTTGTGCAGCGTTGGCGGCTGGAGTTTTGAACGGATTGTGCGATCGCCGTGCCACCGTCGAATTACCCGGAGGATGCTTAGAAATTGAATGGTCTGAGGTCGATCAACGGCTATATATGACGGGCCCCGCCCAACAAGTTTTTAGTGGAGCAACAGATTTGTAGACAAGTTGTTGATACTCCTACGGCTAAATACTTAAAGCTAAATACTTAAAGCCGTAGGAGCATCAGATCGCTTACCGCACCGCTGAACTCATCAAGTTTACAGCTTTTAATAATCCTTCCTTTGCTGCCATCGACAGCATCAGGTCAACCACACGGCAGGAGTAGCCCCACTCGTTGTCGTACCAAGACACCACCTTAAAGAAATTAGAATTCAACTCAATTCCGGCCCCTGCATCAAAAATACTAGAGCGGGGATCGCCTAGAAAATCACAGGAGACGACTTGTTCATCGGTGTACCCCAAAATTCCTGCTAATTCGCCTTCGGCAGCTTGCTGCATTGCCGCACAAATTTCTTCGTAGCAGGTCGCTTTAGCAGTCTTGAAGGTTAGATCAACGACCGAGACATCGGGGGTAGGAACGCGTAACGCCATGCCCGTCAGCTTTCCTTTGAGTTCGGGCAACACTAGTGCCACCGCTTTAGCGGCTCCTGTTGAAGAAGGAATAATGTTTTGGGAGGCTCCGCGTCCGCCCCGCCAGTCTTTGGCGCTGGGGCCATCGACCGTAGGCTGAGTGGCAGTCATGGCATGGATGGTGGTCATGAGTCCTTCAGTAATGCCGAAGTTATCGTTCAGGACTTTGGCGATCGGGGCAAGACAATTGGTCGTGCAGCTTGCATTAGAAACGATCGCATCGGTTTCAGGATTGAACTGGCTATGGTTCACCCCAATGACAAACGTAGGAACGCGATCGGGATCTTTCGTCGGCGCACTGATAATGACACGCTTTGCGCCTGCCTGAATATGTCCAAACGCTGCATCAAATGTAGTAAATAACCCCGTAGATTCCACAACGTAATCTACGCCCAACGCACTCCAAGGAAGTTCTGCTGGGTTGCGCACCGAGGAGCAGCGAATGAGATGACCATCGACTACAATGCCTTCTGTCGTTGCTTCTACAGTGCCATTGAATCGTCCTTGAGTGGAATCGTGCTTGAGCAAATAAGCCAGGTTATCAGGGGCAACGAGGTCGTTAATTCCAACAAATTCAAGATTGGGATTTTTGATTCCGGCACGCAAAACCAGTCTGCCAATGCGACCAAAGCCATTGATGCCTATTTTGATAGACATGAGTTAAAGCTCCTTGAGAATAAATTTGGGCTAGTGTCAAATTCTTATCAAACTGCCAGGAGGGCGATCGCCGGGATATTTATTCCTAAACTTTTGGTCTTTCCCGATCGCTCTACAATGCATTAGCAAAGAACTATTTAACTGTGTTGCGTTTTCTTTGAATGTTTATATCGAGCATTTATTGAACCGATCTCTAAATAGAATGGTCGAATTCAGAAAGAGAGAGGCATATTTGAGAAGGCTGCTCAGAACGACTCTGTAATGTCAGAGTGATGACTCTGGCATCAATTAATCGACTTCTGCCTGCTGCCTTCCCGGTGCCCGAATTGACTGCATAAGCTGGAAAAAAAGCAGCGCTAATGCTGAGGCGAAGGGCACTACCTTTAGGAATGCAAATGCAAGTGGGTTGTAAGATAATCTCGACCTGGGGTTGAAGAGAATCGATCCGTCGATAGCCTTGAGAAAAGTTGTAAACCCCGTCTGTCTTTACTTCGGATAGTACGGCACAGAGATCAAAGCTAGGGGCATCGGCAGTGCAATAAAGCGATACGCTAAGTTCTCCGGCTAAAGATAAATCTGTCGTTAAGGGATCGGTTTGGTAGGTCAATACATCGGTGCGGCAATCGAGAGCAGTGCGATCGCTCCCTCCCACTGCAAACCCTCCATGTCCACCGATCGCCGGGACAGGTCGCCAGGGATCATGCACCCATGTATCTGCTGGCAATTCTGCTGGCAATGACTTAAACGCTCGCATCTCAACCAACTTTCCTTCCCGTTCATCCATTCCTGCTAGCCCTGTGGTAACCAAGAAATAAGATTTCGTTCGCGCGGCGGGAAACTGCTCAAACGTTCGCCATTGATTGCTGCCCATTTCAAACAGATTAACCCGAGGCTCGTCGAGTAAGCCTGTATCTTTACCCTTAAGAAAGTGATCAAACCAGCGAATTTGAAGGCGATCGATCCCCCGGTTCGCGGCTAATCCATAATCGATCGCCCCCACCTTCCGCCCCCACGGCAAATGAGCCCAAGGGCCCACCCAAAGTGCTTGCGGCGAACTGCGAGTTGCCATTTCCTTGTAAAACCGCAGCGTGCCCCGCATGTAAGCATCAAACCAACCGCCAATATGCAGCATCGGCAAATCCACATGGTGCATATAAGCCTGGGGGGAAAGCTGCCTCCAGTAATCATCGGGTTCAGGATGCGCTAGCCAATCGTGGTAGAAGGAGTCGGGAGCAAACTGCTGGAGGAGATCTGAATGGGGACAAACGGGATCTGATAAAGGCAGGCTGCAGGAAGCAGTGTAGAGCGCTTGGTAAGCCTCTGCATCTCCTTGCCGACGAGCCGTTTCAGCAGCAAGTTGGATTGCCCACCCTAAGTTGAGTTGGTAGCAAAATGCCCCGCCTTCGTATGCCCAATCCTGGTAGAGGTCGTAGCCAATCATGCTGGGACAGAGGGTTTTGAGGGCTGGCGGATGGGCGGCGGCAGCGTAGAGTTGGGTCATGCCTTGGTAAGAAAATCCATACATGCCGACTTGTCCGTTACTTTGGGGAAGAGAGGCTGCCCAATGGACGGTATCAAACCCATCGTTAATTTCATGGGCAAATAGATCGAAGTTACCTTCGGAGGAGCCGCGCCCGCGCACGTCTTGAATGACGACGATGTAGCCTTGAGCCGCGTACCAAGTAGGGTGGGCATAGACGACGGTAGAGGCGATTGCTCTGCCATAGGGCTGCCGCATCAGCAGCACCGGAAATTCGTGGGTAGTCTGCTCTAATAGAGTTTGCTTCAAAGACTCCGGATAGTAAACATCTGCGTCTAGGCGTACCCCGTCACGGGTTTCCATAGAAAGGCTGTGCTTCATGCTGTTGTGCGCCGCAGGACTGCCCAATCTTCTGCGTCTAGTTCAACCGGGGTACCACTCCGGATCAACTCAGCAAAGTCCTCGTTAGGAACCATAATGCAGAGAGCATAAAGCCGCTCTGAACCCGTGTTTTTAATAATATGAACGCCAGTCGGGGGGACTAAGAGACTGTCACCAGAGCAAATGGGCACTGTTTTACCATCGCAACTGGCTACTCCTTCGCCTTTGAGGATGAAGAACATTTCTACTGCCAGTTGATGACGATTGGGCAGTGTTTTTCCGCCTACATCAAAGATTTCTATGCAATAGGTCAACGACATATTGGCGATGACAGGATCAAACACGATCGCCAGTCGATTGGTATCGTTTGCGCCAATCCGATAAGCTTGATAGTCGTTGGGAGTCTTAAAGACAGGAATGACGCAAGACGCATCCATAAATCCTCTAGGTTTGGAAATCGCTTAGGAGTTGCAATTAAATAACACCCTGAATCGCCCCCTAAATCCCCCATTCTGGGGGACTTCCGAACCTTTCAAAGTCCCCCAGAATGGGGGATTTAGGGGGCTGAAAAGTCAATACGTCTCACTGGGTTTTATTTTCACGCAACTCCTTATTCACCACAGTAAACAATCAAGTCAATTTCCACATCCCCAAATCCTGCCAAAGCAGTCACCCCGATCGCGGTTCGTCCTGGGAACTGCCCATTCTCAAAATAAGTAGCATAAACCTCATTCACGATCGGCAGCCAGCGAAAATCGGTGATAAACACTCGTGCCATAACCACGCGATCGAAGCAGGTTCCAGCGTGTTCTAAGACTCGCTTTAAGTTTTGCATAACTTGATGAGTTTGCTCTTCAATAGAACCTCTGTCTACCGCTCCGGTCGCTGGATTTTGAGAAAGCTGTCCGGTTACAAATAGCAAATCTCCAGCCCGCACTGCATGGCAGTAGGGAGAGACAGGAGGCAGGATGTTATCGGGTAGCGTAATTCGTTCAAACATGGGATGGCTCTTCAACAGTAAGGTCTAGATCCTACGATAAGAACTGCTTTGTCGTCTAAAAGAGGTAAATTGGATCGCTTGAATCTGGCTCTCTATAGAAATCAACTTATTGAGATGAGTGCATGGGTCGATCGCCCACACTGCCATCTGTTGAGCTACTTGAATGGAAAGAATTCAGTAATGACCTCATCCAACGCTCACATAGCTTGAGCGTAAACATACGTAATTTTAAAGCTTAGAAACCTATAATCATCGTCAGGATGATTGCACTCGCTTTAACAAAACTTCTGACACATCCGCTCTAGGAAGTTACCTGTTCAAAAAATAGTTGTGTAGACAATCTTGCACTCATTCCTCAAGAGAGATCGCAACCTTTCGCTCATCCAAATTCTACTTAGTTTTTATTGAGAGATTTACCGTGACTGGAACCCATCCTATTACTTTTGTCTGCTGCGTCGAATCGGGCCCTCTCGAAGTTCAAACCGTCCGCATGATTGAAAGCCTCCGGCGGTGGGGCGGAAAATTTGCCAATGCTCCGATGATTGCGGTTACACCTCGGTTTGGGCCGCCGCTTACCCACGCCACTCAAGCAGCTTTCGATCGCCTCCAGGTTCAACACCTCCGCTTTCAATCTCACAATCAATACATTTGGTTTAATTTTATTAATAAGCCGAGTGCCCTCCTTGCCGCCGAACAACACAGCACCACCGAAGCAATTTGTTGGCTTGATAGCGACCTGTTGATTGTGGGCGAACCTAGCGAATTAATCTTACAGCCCGGCGAAGATTTCCTTGCTTGCGCTTCCGACAAAAATATTGGCACCGCAGGCGCTGACGATCCGTTCGATCGCTTTTGGCAGGAAATTGGGCGATCGGTTGGCATCAACGTAGATGACCTGCCTTGGGTAACCACTGAGCAAGAGCATCAAAAAATTAGACTGTATTGGAACGGTGGCATTTTAGTCTATCGTCGCTCGACGGGCTACGCGAAGGACTACCTGCACATGTGCGAACAAATGCTAGATGCTCAGATGATCGATCATAATTCTGCTGAAATTGGCACAGGTGCCTTTGCCCATGAACAGATTGCCGTTGGACTTTCTATGTTTCGCATGGGGCTATCTTGGCGGGCTTTGCCTTACTCTCACGACTACATTATGAGCAGTCGCAGCCATCAAGAATGCTACCAAGAAGAACTGCTGCGATCGGCAAAAATTATTCATTACCACGACTCAATGTGGCATTGGTTTTGGGCAGAGTTTATTCAGTGCTTAAAAAATACCCATCCTGAAGTTGCAGACTGGCTGGCACCTCTAGGTTCTCTTACCCATCCTGCGCCCTGGCACTATCGGGTCATGGGAAAGGCTTTGAAAACTAAAAGAAAACGCCAAGAGGCAGCTTATGTAGAAGCTTGTCGAGTTGTTTAATCCTGAATCATACAAGTCAGGATGAAGGTTCCCAGAGTTTTATCCAGTTGTTCTTAATAGCAGGATCGAGCCAATCTAATAAGGCGATTTTGTTTGCTTGGAAGCGTGGAAAATCATGCTGGGCTGTCTTTAAGCTGAAATCGTTTTGTCCTTCAAAAGATTGAACCATTTGTAAGGCGATCGCCGCCCAAATATTGGCATACTCTTGGTTTTGGGTAGCGTAGAAAAAAGCAGTTCGGTAGCAAAGATGGGCAAATTTATACTCTGGAGTCCAGCGCTTGATGGCTGTCAAAAGGCGGGTAATGATTTTGTCGGATACAGCTTTGGGCGGATAGCCTACAACTGGAGAACTGGAGCTTTTGAGAAGGTTCTCTAGGGTGTCGGCGCTAAAGTCTGGAAATAATCCTGCTGTTTGTAAGTGAACAAAGCGTCTGGCAAACCCATAATAATGTTCGATCAGGTCTTCGCTGGTTGAAAGCTGGGTGGCTTGGTTTAGAGTGACTCCGACCCCAAACTGCTCGACATTAAAAATGGGCGATCGCCCATATAACTCATCCACGACTGCCAAAGACCGCTCCAACAATTCTCGGTGGCTCGGTTCAACGCCAATCACCCCTGAATTAAACATGCTGGACTGAGGCGAAACCTTAATTCCGCTAATCTCAAGACCCTCACTAATTTTTTCGATCATGGGCTGCCAGAGCGGATGGTCGATAATATGAGCAAATTCCATCAGATGCATCACCGTTTTCTGGGGTGAAATTCGCTCGAATAGGCGGGTTGGAGAGGCAGTAAAATACGTATCTGTATCAATCAGAGCCACGGGTGCCTGGTAATGATCGAGCGCCTTAATCAAGGCGTGAATTTTAACCCGATGGTTATAGATACCGTGGGGCGATCGCGTCCAGTCTTCAAACTCTGCGGCAGAAAATTGGAGATGATCGATCGGCAACTGAGGATCAAAATCTTGGCGATTGCTAATGACACTAATCACAATGTCATCTTGTTCCCCTGCTGCTCTAAGCTGCTGGAGCGCCGAAAAGATACTGAAAAAAAGTTCTAACTGGTACTCTCTGCGATCGCCATAAAAAAGGTAAGCCAGTACTTTCATAGTGCCCTTTCAAATACCTGGTGGATTTTAACGTAAAGCCTGTAGCCGTACAGCAGTTCCGGTTGCCGTAATTAGTAACAATGCCCCCGTTGCGTCAACGTTGATCGAGCCAGTATCAACCTCAATCCCAATGACCGCATCTGCCCCCAGCCGATCAGCCCGTCTTTCAAGCTCGGCAAGGGCATCTTGATGTCCTCGCTCAAACACTCGCTCATAGCTACCCGTTCGACCACCAATCATATCGCGGATACCTGCAAAAAAATCTCGTAGTGCATTGCTGCCATAAACCACCTCAGCGGTGACAATTCCAAGGTACTCTTCAACCACTGCTCCTTGAATGCCATCGGTTGTTGATAGAATCATTAGTTGTCTCCGCACATGTTTGTAAGGGTTTCGTTAAAGTCCAACCAACAAAGTTCAGACAAAGTTTAAAAAGTCTAACAAATGTCACCAGATGACAGTACCATCCCTGGAGTTGACCGTGAATAAGAACGTTTTGCTAGCTCAGCTTTTCATCCTTGGCGGGCTGGCAGCTATGGCTTCACCGCGCTGCTTTGCAGATACTGCAAGGGTCGCCTCTGCACAAATTTCTCCTGCTGCGCCTTCACGGGTTGCGCTCCCAATTGCACTTTTACTGGCTCAGGCTGATCAATCTGACGACGATCGCCTGAATGATTTGATCCGTCAAGGTCGAGAATTAGTCGAAGCAGACAAGGTTTCCGAAGCGATCGCCACTTACCAACAGGCGGCGACGCTTGCCCCAGATAACGCCCGGGTCTTTTCGGCGATCGGCTATTTACAAGCCCAACAGCGCGACTATCAGGCGGCTGTTGAAGCTTACGAACAGGCGATCAGGCTTGATGCTCGTAACGCCGACTTTTACTACGCTTTGGGATATAGCAAAGCCAACCTGAATGACAACGCAGGAGCCGCTGATGCTTACCGCAAAGCCACCCAACTTAAGCCCGATTACGTGGAAGCTTTTCTAGGTTTAGGAATTGTCCTATCTCGGCAAGAAGACTATGCCGGGGCGATCGCGGCTTACCAACAAGTTCTTACTCGTCGCCCCAACGATGCCCGCATCCAGGAATCCATTGGCACTGCCTACATTCAGCAAGAGCGCTACCCCGAAGCCCTAGAAGCCCTACGTCGCGCTGTTCAACTCTCCCCTCGCCAAGGAAGTGCCTTTCTTAACTTGGGCGTGGCGTTCCTGAACTCGGGGAACGTGCCCGAAGGCATGGCAGCCTTGCAAAAAGCAGCGACGTTAGAGCCTCGCAACGGACTGATTTATCTTCAGCTAGGAGATATTTACAAAGCTCAAGGCAACTTAGACGAGGCGCTGATCCAATATCGACGTGCGGTTTCGGTGCAGCCTAGTTTGAGGGAGGCGCACCTGGCATTGGGCGAACTGTATTTAGAACGGAAAGATGTCTTGGCGATCGTTGCGTTTCGAGAACTGGTGGAGCTTGCACCCGAAGACCCAGAGGCTCACTACTACTTAGGGATGGCATTAAGCACGCGCGATCGCACCGACGAAGCCATCACTCGACTGGAACAAGCCCGGAATTTGTATGCTCAAAGCAATAATGAAGAAGGTGTCAAAAAATCAGAAGATGCCCTAGCAGACCTCCAGCGCAATATTCGCCCCTAAGCTCCGCCTCCCCAGATCCCATGTTTCAATCCCTGACTAAACTTCCTCGTGTTGTTGCCATTGGTCTAATTTTTCCAATGCTGTTCTTGAACGGGTGGCTGCTGTGGATCGTAACGCAGCAGCTAGAGCCCCTCGTCAGCATTTTAATCACTGCTACCCTGATCTCTTTTTTGTTGGACTACCCCATCCGTTTTTTGCACCAGATGGGCGTTAAGCGAGGATGGGCAGTTGGACTCGTGTTCTTGATTTTTGCGCTAATTCTGAGTGGTCTCGTCTTCATTCTGGGCCCATTGATTTTACGTCAAGCCAACGAGTTGATTGTTCGCCTTCCCGACTGGATTAAATCGGGGCAGCAGCAGCTAAGCAGTTTGGAAGACTGGGCGGCAGCCCAACAGCTACCCATTGATCTACGCAGTAACATTGCTCAGCTTATTGAAAAAGTTTCCTTGACCCTCCGATCGCTCACCAGCCAGCTTATTAGCCTGACCTTAAGCGCCATCAGCAGCCTCGTCAACGTTTTCCTAACCCTTGTCTTTGCTGTATTTCTAGTTTTGCGAGGAGAAAGCCTCTGGGCTGGCATCTTGGGCTGGCTGCCGCTGGCCTGGAATACCCAAGTTCGCCAATCTTTACCCCAAAACTTTGAGGGCTATATCGCTGGGCAGGTGACGTTAGCTGTTGTCCTGAGCATTACACAAACGATCGCCCTATTTGTTTCAGGGGCACCCCTGGCGCTGCTGTTTGGGCTAGTGATTGGCAGTGCCAGCCTAATTCCCTTTGGCGGCACCACTGCAATTTTGGTGGTCAGCCTCCTCTTGGCGCTACAAGATTTTGGGCTAGGGCTAAAGGTTTTGCTGGTGGCAGAAGTCGTGCTTCAAGTTAACGAAAATATTGTGGGTCCCAGAGTTTTAGGCGAAATCACAGGATTAAACCCAGTCTGGACGCTAATTTCCTTATTTATTGGTGTCAAACTAGGAGGTGTGCTGGGGTTGATTGTTGCCGTACCTATTGCCAGTTTTATTAAGGGAACCGCTGATACGATTCGCACAAGTCAAGTTAGACAGCCTGCTCCCGCTGCTGAACTTATTTCAGTGGGGCAGGAGTAGAGCGTTCCAAGTGCAGAAATTGCCCTTAATATGTCTAGTTAATCCCTTGGGATGAATTAAAGTTTCAAAAATGTTCAGATGTGGCTTGACAAAGGTTACTAGTTGCAACAAGTACGCTTAAATCTTTGTGAGATACTGAGCTATAACTTCTAAGGTTCACAACACCTCAATTGAAAATCAAATGATGGTAGATCCAATAGACGATATCGCCCGACAGGCGCGCCAGGGCAGCGTGGCGGCGGTCATTCAAATTTTGAACGAAAAGTTAGCCGACTCGGGTATCCGAACCCGTGCCATTTTTGAGCAGGGCATTTTGCAATTGCTCTGCGAAGCGCCCAAGCCTGAACAACTCGATCGCCCTCATCTGGTGCCCCAAGTGCAGCAAATTCTAGAATCTTTGCAGCCCCGCAACATTCGTCGGGTCAATATCAACAGCCGCATTGTCCGCGAACAACAATTGCTCTGGTTCGACGAAATTCACCGGGATCCAGAGGGTCAGCTTTTATGGTCTGAAGAAATTACCTTAACGCAGCCTAACTTTTTTCAGCGCCTTGTCCAAGACCGTAAAGATGACAAACATTCCCCTAAGTCCAGCGCCCCTAAAGGTTCTCCGATTCGGCTAGCTCGTGAGAAGCGCGTTTTTTGGCGGGGCTTGCTGGGTGGTGCTAGCCTTAGCCTATTTTTGTTGCTCGTGGGTTGGGCGGTCAAAACTTGGCTGAATCCAAAATTTGTTAACCTATCTCAAGCGACTGCGCCTCAGGGCACAGCGGTCAATCCAGAAGGTAGCTCGATCGCCCCAACAACGGTCAATCCTGCCCCTAATGCTGCTCCAGCGATCGCCCCGACAACGACCACTGCCTCCCCGTTTGTCCAGCCTGCTGCACCTGAAGATTCTTTTACCCAAGCAGTCCGGTTAGCGGAAGACTCGGCAAGGCTAGGGCAAAGTGCCAAAACTCCGGCAGAGTGGTTAGATTTAGCCGCTCGCTGGCGACGAGCTTCAGATTTAATGGAGCAAGTTCCTCCGGATAGTAAGAATTTCAAAATTGCCCAAGATCGGGTTCAAACCTATCGCCAAAACAGCGAGGCAGCCACCCAAAAGGCAAACAGCGCTCAGTAAGTATTGGTAGATTAAGTGTCGGTAGAGATCGATCAGATCAATATTGGGTTCTTTCAAGATGGATTTTCGCATTGGCAATGGCTACGACATTCACCAACTGGTTAGCGATCGCCCCCTCATTTTGGGCGGCATCAATATTCCCCACTCTCTGGGTTTACTAGGTCACAGCGATGCCGATGCGCTCACCCATGCCATTATGGATGCCCTATTGGGGGCATTAAGCTTAGGCGATATTGGACATTACTTTCCCCCAACCGATCCTCAGTGGGCAGGGGCAGACAGCCAAAAGCTTTTGATTCAAGTTCATGATTTGGTTCAATCTCAGGGCTGGCGAATTGGCAATTTAGATACAGTGATTGTCGCCGAGCGACCCAAAATTAAGCCCCATATTGCGGCTATGCGCGATCGCCTCGCCGATTCTTTGCAAATTGCCCCCACTCAAATTGGTATTAAAGCCACTACAAACGAAAAACTGGATGCCGTTGGTAGAGAAGAAGGCATTGCCGCTTATGCCGTTGCCTTGTTAATGAAAGACTAATCATTCAACGCTCAAAGACTAGCGATCGAAGACTCACCAGATAAACTCTCTGCCCACATATTCCTCCGCTATAGTAAGGAAGTGTAAATCACGATAAAGCATTATGGCTGTTAACTTGGCTCAGGATTGTGTTCATTCAACAGCACAGGATGCCACAGCGCTCAGACAGGTATTCGCATCTTTAACCGCAGAAAGTTGTCCCAAATCCTACAACTTTCATATGCATACCGTCTTTTCAGATGGGCGGTTATTGCCTGAACAATTGATGGAACAAGCTGTAGCTATCGGGTTAAAAGGTTTAGCTATTACTGACCACCACAGCGTTGAAGGCTATCGCAAAGCCCAGCAATGGCTAAATGGATGGAGGCACTCGCCCGAAAACCCTCAGCCTAACTCTGCACCCATGCTTTGGACGGGAGTAGAAATTAATGCCGACTTGCTTAACACCGAAGTTCACATCCTTTGTTATGCCTTTAATCCAGATCACGAAGCAGTTCAGCCTTACTTGTTGGGCAAAGAACTGAACGGTCAGTCTTCTCCAGCAGCACAGGTCATTGGGGCAATTCACCAAGCTGGCGGCATCGCGGTGCTGGCTCATCCGGTGCGTTACAAGCGATCGCCTAAGGAACTTATTCCTGCCGCTGCGCAGCTAGGGATTGATGGCATTGAAACTTACTACGCCTATAACAACCCTTCACCTTGGCAGCCCAGCCCTAAAGAAACCCAACAGGTCTTAGAACTAGGCACAGCCGATCGGCTGCTGAATACCTGCGGAACAGATACCCACGGGCTGAGTTTATTGCAACGACTTTAAGACTTTGTTTGGTATTATCTCGAAAGAACTAACTTGCCGAAGCAAAATGCAGATGTGTCTTGTTTAAGTCAAGACGATAGATCACAACATCACACTCTAATTTTTGAAGAGATAGGGTTAGGTAAAAACGGTGCAGGGACGAGCAAAAAAACTAGGGGAGTGGGCATGACAACGCTACACTTATACGAAGATCAGCCGACAAGTTTGGTACCTTCACCTCAAAATGCCTCAGTAGTCATGCCTAAAGAAGCATTAGAGCTAGTGAACAAGATTTTAGAGCCGAAGCGCTTGAGTTATATTCAAGAGCTAGTTTTTTTGCAATCTTGGACTGGGAAAATCTATCGACAAATTGCTGCCGAGTCAGGCTATGACTTGGACTACATCAAAGAAGTCGGCTCTCAGTTATGGGGTGCCCTTTCCGATGCGCTAGGCGAAAAAGTTTCTAAAAAAAATGCTCGCTTAGTGTTGGCAAACTATTCTGTAGCCACTGGGCAGGCGATCGCATCTAGTTTACAGGCTCCTCGCACACCCGACACCCTAGAATTTCCTAGTGATGCCGTCCCCCTTCAGTCTTCTTTGTATATTGAACGCCCTCCTGGAGAAGAACGCGCCTTTGCCGAAGTGTGTAGACCCGGCAGCCTCATTCGGATTAAAGCACCCAGACAAATGGGAAAAACCTCCCTTGTGCTTCGCATCCTTGCCTATGCCAGAGAGCGCGGTCTGCGCCCAGTCATGGTTAATTTTCAGCAGGCAGAGAGTTCAGCTTTAGGAGATTTAAGCCGCTTCTTGCGCTGGTTCTGCGTTTATGTGGGGCATCGCCTGAACTTAGAATCGAGACTAGAGGATTACTGGGACGAAGAAGTTGGCAGTAAGGTGAGTTGCACAACTTATTTTCAGCATTACTTATTGCAAAATATAGACAGCCCAGTGGTTCTGGCTTTAGATGAAGTTAACCGAATCTTTGAGTGTCCTGAACTCGCGCAAGAGTTTTTGCCTTTGCTGAGAGCTTGGCACGAAGAAGCGGCTGAACAGGAAATTTGGCAGAAGCTCCGAATTGTTATTGTTCACTCAACTGAAGTATATGTGCCGCTGAAGCTGAGTCAGTCACCTTTTAATGTGGGTTTACCCATTCAGCTTCAGGAGTTTACCCTCACCCAAGTTCATGACTTAGCAAAACGCTATGGGTTGGATGATGATGGCATCGAACCCCAAGACCTAGAGCCATTGCTAGAACTCGTGGGAGGACATCCTCATCTGGTGCAGCTTGCCTTGTATTGGCTGCGGCAACGAGATGTATCGCCAGCGCAGTTGTTGCAAGATGCTGCCACTCAGTCGGGCATCTACCGCGATCATTTTCTCCGTCATTTGACGACTTTAAATCAAAATCCAGAGCTTTGGGTAGCCTATCGGCAAGTTGTGTCTTCGCCGGAGGCGGTACAGCTAGAGGCGATCGCAGCCTACCGTCTAGAAAGCATGGGGCTGGTCAAAGTTTACGGCAACCAGGTCACACCTAGCTGCGAACTCTACCGTCGTTTCTTTAATAATCAGCTTCAATAAAAACCGCTTCAATAAAATATCAACTAACTCCCGTTGCCCGATCCATGCCTACTTACGAATATCAGGTTGGCGGCAGTCTTAAGCTTGATGCGCCGAGTTACGTCGTCCGTCAAGCAGACCTTGACCTTTACAAGGCACTCATTGCTGGAGAACTTTGTTGCGTTTTTAATTCTCGCCAAATGGGAAAATCTAGTCTGCGTGTGCAAATGCGTTCTCAGCTTCAGCAAGCTGGGATGCGTTGCGCCACCTTGGATATGACCCGCATTGGCAGCGAACAAGTAACTCCGCAGCAGTGGTACAAGGGCATTGCAATGGATTTGCTGCGGAGTTTTGACCTGCTAGGCGGTTTTGACTTTAAGGAATGGTGGCGGGAGCGCGAAGATTTGCCCATTCTTCATCGCCTGAGTCTGCTGCTAGAAGAAGTGCTGATGGTTAAATTTCCCTATGAAAGGCTGTTCATTTTTGTGGATGAAATTGACAGCGCCTTAAGCCTGAGCTTCCCGACCGATGATTTTTTTGCACTCATTCGCTATTGTCACAATCAACGTGCCGAAAATCCTGTTTATCAGCGTTTGACTTGGGCGTTGTTTGGTGTGGCGACTCCTTCTGATTTAATCCGCGATCGCACTCGCACCCCTTTTAATATTGGTCAGGCGATCGAGTTGCGGGGTTTCCAAGAGCATGAGGCGCAACCCTTACTGCTAGGGCTAAAGGATAGCGTTAGCAATCCTCAGGCAGTGCTGCGAACCATTTTAGCCTGGACAGGGGGGCAGCCTTTTTTAACTCAAAAGCTGTGTCAATTAGTTCAGGGGTTAGCCGCAGAAAAAAAGTCTTTAGGTGTCGCCATTCAAGTACCTTCAGGTTCGGAAGCTTTTTGGATGACCCAACTGGTGCGATCGCACTTAGTTCAGAACTGGGAATCCCAAGACCAACCCGAACATTTAAGAACCATCCGCGATCGCTTGCTGAGAGATGAGCAGTGTGCCGGACGCTTGCTGGGCATTTATCAACAAATTTTACATCAGCGTCCTGAGAATGTGGCTATAGAGCGCCGCACTCCGACAACCTATCCTGTGCCACTGGAACGCCGTATCTCAGGAATTGATAAAGATGAACCCGACAGCCTAGAGCAAGTGGAGCTATTACTTTCAGGTTTAGTTGAAAAACAGCAGGGTCAACTTCAGGTTAAAAACCGCATTTATCGAGAAGTCTTTAACCTTGAGTGGGTTGAAACTCACCTTACCTCTTTGCGTCCCTACGCCGAATCTATGAACTGCTGGCTGAGTTCAGGCGGCTTTGACGAATCTCGTTTACTGCGCGGGCAAGCACTGTTGGATGCTCAAGCTTGGGCACAGGGTAAACGCCTGAGCAATCAAGATCATCAATTCTTTGCTGCTAGCCAACGGGTCGATCGCCGGGAATCTCAACTGGTTTTAGAAGCCGATCGCGCCTACGAGGTAGAAGCTAGACTGGCGGTCGAACGGCAGAGTAGCAAACGTCAACGGGGTTTACTGGCGATCGTCAGCTTGGCTTTGGTGGGGACAACGGCTCTAGGCATTGCTAGCTACGTGCAATACCGAAGGGCAGCCGTCAATGAAGTGAAAGCGATCGCCGCCTTTTCTAAAGGACTCTACACCGCCGACGAACGTCTGGAAGCGCTTGTAGCTGCCCTAAAAGCCCAACAACGGCTGCACCAAATTGGCGATCTGTCCGCCTATGCTCAATCAGAAGTAGATGCTGCCCTACGCCGTACCATTTACGGTGCAACTGAGTACAATCGCTTCTCTGCCAACGCCACCGAAGCCCTTAGTCTAGCCCTCAGCCCCTACGGAAAAATCGCTGTTTCTGCCTATAGCAATGGCATGATCAAAATCTGGCAATGGGATGGTACCCTGCTCAAAACTCTACCAGCCCATAAGTCCCGAGTCCTAAAAATTCGGTTTAATCCCGATGGTCAAACCTTCGCCTCTGCCAGTGAAGACGGCACTCTTAAGCTCTGGGACGTTGGCGGCAGGTTGATCAAAACTTTTGAAGGACACAAAGCTCCGGTTTGGAGTGTGGCATTTAGTCAGGGAGGCGGATTTCTTGCCTCTGCCAGCGAAGATAGCACTGTCAGGCTTTGGAAGCTGGATGGCACACTGCTGACGACCCTGAAAGGGCACGAAGCTCCGGTTTGGGATGTGGCATTCAGCCCCGGTGCCAGCAACGGAATCATCGCCAGTGCCAGCGGTGATAATACGGTCAAACTGTGGCGATGGCAAAACCGTGGCAAGACTGAACCGCGCCTTTACAAAACCTTAAAAGGGCACAGCGCGGCTGTTTTAAGCCTTGCCTTTAACCCCGTTTGGAATCCTCGCAATGCTGATCCGAAGGCGATGCTGCTGGCATCGGGCAGCGAGGACAATACGCTTAATTTATGGGATAACAACGGCACCTTAATAAAGACGATCGCCGCCCATGATGCCGCTGTTAACTCGATCGCCTTCAACCAAGACGGACAAATCCTTGCCTCTGCCAGCAGCGATAACACGCTTAAACTTTGGCAAAGCGATGGTTCGCTTCTGACTGTGCTCAAAGGTCATCGAGCCGCTGTTTGGGATCTAGGCTTTAGTTTTGATAGTCAAATGCTGGCTTCTGCAAGTTCTGATGGCATGCTTAAACTTTGGAAGACGGGTGGAATTTTGCAGAAGCGGCTATACGGTCATGAATCTATCATTTGGGATGTTAGCTTTCGCCCCGATGGGCAAGCGATCGCCACTGCCAGTTCTGACCCTAGTGTTAAGCTTTGGAACATGAACGGCAAAGTTACCCAAACCCTGTCAGGATTTAAAGCCGCAGTCAACCAAGCCGTATTTAGCCCCAATGGTCAATGGCTTGCCACCGCCAGTGACGATAGCCGCATTCGCCTCTGGACATTAAACGGCAAATTGCTTCAAGATTTTGTGGCTCATCCTGCTCCTGTGCTTTCCCTCGCGGTTAGCCCCGACAACCAGTTCCTGGCATCGGGCAGCAGTAACCGCACGATCCGGCTCTGGGATAAAAAAGGCAATTTACTGATTACGCTTAATGGTCATAACGCTAGGGTTGCCAGCCTGGCGTTTAGTCCCAATAGCCGATTGCTTGCCTCTAGCAGTGGCGATGAAACCATTAAACTGTGGCACCGCGATCGCACAGGCAGGTTTCAATCTCACGCCGCCCAAACTCTTCAAAACGGCAGCACCGCCACAGGAATCGCTTTTAGTGCTGATGGGCAGTACATTGCTTCGGCAAACGGAGATGGCACTGTTCACCTTTGGCATCAAGATCAGGGCAAATTCCCCGATCGCCCTACGCTAATTCTTAAAGGAAATCAAGCCGCAGCCACCGGAATTGCGTTCAGCCCCAATGGTCAGGTCTTAGCAAGCAGCAGCGTCGATGGTAGCATCCGGCTGTGGAAACGCGATGGCACTTTGCTCACTGCCCTCATTGGTCATCAGGCGGGCGTATTGAGCGTTGAGTTTAGCCCTAATGGTCAAACTCTTGCCTCGGCAGGAGACGACCAAACTGTGATTCTTTGGGATGTGCAGCGAATTGTCAGCTTAGATTTGTTGCAATATGGCTGTAATTGGGTTCAGGATTACCTCAAAACGAACGCAGAAATAGCAGAGAGCGATCGCCAGGTTTGCTTACCTCAATAGCCTCTTCACTTCTTCACTCCAGCCTCATCTAGCATTGTGTTGAATTACTGAGAATATGTAGAAAATACGTAAGGGTTCTCTTGTAAGCGATCGGGCAAATGAGGGTAAGTTTGGTTTGTTCCAGCATTTTTTCAGTAATGCTGAGGCATTTCTCAAAAAGTTTATCAATGGATCTGTGCAATATCTAAGAGGTCAGTTATTCTTGACAGGGTAGATTATTCCTAAAAAGAATTGCAGTCTTCTACACCCAGTCAGCTTTCAGCAGCATTTTTTTCCCAGTCACTCACCAATTCCTGCTGTTCCCTCCTAAAGATTGAATTTTGTTTGAATTTTGACTGATTCAGTAGTTTGGAGCTTGGAAGAGTTAAGAAGTTAAACGTAAAGTCTGCGCTCCCTCATGATGCAAAAAAAGATTAGACGATCGACGCGAAAAGTTCTCCTTCTATTTGGACTAAGCTTGTGCAGTTTCTTTGTCCTAGAAATGGGTCAGCAAATGGTTAAGGCACTGGATCTAGGCAAAGTTGCTTCAAATTCAGCCTTAACAGCCCATTCTGTGCAAAATCTGTCTCAAGAGCTAAAAGTTGCTCCTACAGGACAACTTTCTCCTCTGATCCAACCTGCTCCTCTGATCCAACTTGCTCCTTTGACCCAACTTGCTCCTCAATCAAAAACGCCTACCCAGCCATCAAATCAGGCACCGACTCAATCAGTCCAACAATCAGTCCAACAATCGGCTCAAACTAAATTCCAATTAGCTCCTGCCCAACAGCAACCTCAAGCTCTTGCCATTAACAGCGGTACAGCAGATTCTACTCAACAGCCTATTGCTCAGAACGTTGCCGCTGTTCAGCTAGCTGCCGTTAGTAATGAATGGTCAGGCGCGTCCTTCCCTGTCGAAGATTTTCAAGAGTACACCTCCCCCTTTGGCTATCGCTCCTCTCCTTATGGGGGCTATTCCCAAGAATTTCATTATGGGCTAGACATGGCTGCTCCTGAAGGCAGCTATGTTCGCAACTGGTGGCCTGGCAGAGTGGTAGAAGTCACAGATAACACCAACTGCGGGTCATCGGTGGTTCTGGAATCGGGCCCTTGGACACATATTTATTGTCATATGCAAGGGCATGTTGAACAGACTGCTAATGGATTGGTCTTGATTGATCGAGAAGGCGGCATTCAAATTGCACGCGGACAAGATGTTCCGGCAGGCGCACGGATTGGACGGGTTGGCATGACCGGACGCACCACCGGGCCGCACCTCCACTGGGGCTTAAAATATGACAGTAACTGGGTCGATCCGGCGCTGGTGCTACGGGCTATGTACTCTAACCAACAGGCATCTGCTCCAGGCGATCGCTCTTCTCAGTAGTTACCGTAGTCCTATGCGAAAACTTTATTTTCTCGTTCCGGGTACAGGCGGTAAATTTGCCTGCGGTGGGCTGTGGGCAGAACTCAAAACTCTGCGCTTAGCCCAACAACTCTGTTCGGCAGAAGTTGTCACCTATCGTCAACGCGAACCTGATACCTTATTCCTGGACGACGTTTTGCAAAGCAGCAACTTGCAAGACATCATCTTTGTCATGAGTTGGGGGTTTGATGTCGCCAAGCTTGCTAAAAAGCTCAGAGCATTCAACGCCGTTTACCATGCCCATAGCGCTGGATATGGCTTCAAGTTGCCTGCGTCTGTTCCCATCATTACGGTCAGTCGCAACACTTTAGGCTACTGGGGACAACAGGCTCCTAACTCGCTCCTTTACTACCTCCCTAACCAAATTTCCGACGAGTTTCGCAACTTTAACCTGTCGCGTGATACTGATGTTTTAGTGCAAGCCCGCAAGTCTTCAGAGTATCTTCTTCAGCACCTTGTTCCCGCGCTTAAAGCAAAATGCAAGGTGCTGGTCGTGGATGCTTATGTAGAAGATCTGAGTGAGTTGTTTAATCGGGCGAAAGTTTATCTCTATGACTCGGCTGAGTACTGGGCACAACAGCGAGTCAGCGAAGGATTTGGGTTGCAGCCCATGGAGGCGATCGCCTGTGGTTGCCAAGTTTTCTCCAGCGTTAACGGCGGGCTTTCTGACTACCTTGACCCTGGCTTCAACTGTCACAAAATTGCCGGATATTCTCAGGACTATGACCTTCAACGTATCCTCAACGTCATTCAGTCCAAAACGCCTTTGTTCTCGCCTCAACCCAATTTTTTAGAAGAATACCGCAGCGAAAATATTACCCAACGCCTTCAGGTCATCCTCACAGAACTCAACAATTTCTTCGATCACAAACCCTCGTGTGCTGACAATATTCCCACGCTCACCCCACCCCGAAAAGCCAAGCTGTTTCTGCAACGAGTCCGAAAAAAACTGGGTGTGTAGCCGCTACTTTTTACCCGGAGCGATCGCCGCGACGCAGATCTCTAGTAATTCTTCAATACTGCCAATCTGCCAAATCTGTGTATCAAGCTGCTGCGCCAGTTCATCAACCGTCATGTCGTCCAAAAATCTGGCATCATCGTGCTTAAGCATGAGCGACGGCAGTAAAATTCCAGCCCCCAAATCTTCTCCCTTGAGCGCCTGAAAAATATCCTGCCCTGTGATCAAACCCGTCACTGAGATTTGTTGTCCCCAATATTCGCTCTTCAACGCTGCCATCTTGACCTGCAATCCCTCAACCTGATTCAGCCGTTGCACGATCGGCTCAAATGCCTGCTCCACAGCGTTGCCCACCACCCACGTTAACTGCCGAGGCAAGGAAACTTTAACGGGCAACCGTCTTGCCGCCGATTTAAATTCTTTCAGAAACTGCCGAATTGAACCGACTCCATTGCCAATCTGGGGATAGTCTTCGTAATGAGATTCTGGCGGTAAACTTTCCTTGCCAATTAAAAACCACTCATCGGCTAACCAGGCAAACGTGCTGTCAAACTGCTGGCGAAACTTCTGTTGTAGGCGCTGCACTTGATGAATCACTTCCTGCGCCTTTTCTGGCGTTACGGGCACTAGCTCATCCTCTGCCGGGCGAAAGCGCGTTAGCCCGACAGGCACGATCGCCACTGAAGCCACTGCCGGAATATCGCCGCCATGGAACTGCGCTAAATCCATCAACGTTTGCTCTAAATGTTCGCCATCGTTAATGCCAGGACAAACCACAACCTGCGCATGAATCTGTAGCTCATGTTCCTGAAACCACTTTAACTGCTCCAAAATTTGTCCTGCACGCAGATTTTTAAGAAGCCGAACCCGAACTTCTACTTCAGTTGCATGAACTGAAACATAGAGTGGCGATAGGCGCATCTGGGCAATTCTGTCCCATTCTCGTTGGGTCAAGTTAGTCAGCGTTAGGTAGCTGCCATAGAGAAAACTAAGGCGATAATCGTCATCTTTGAAGTAGAGCGATCGCCGCTTTCCAGGAGGCTGCTGATCGATAAAGCAAAACGGACAGTGATTGTTGCACTGAATCAGACCATCAAATAAAGCCGTCTCAAACTCTAGGCCTAAGTCTTCGTCGTAGTCTTTTTCAATTTCAACCTGGTGCTTTTTTCCCTTGGCATCCAGGACTTCTAAATCTAAGAATTCGTCAGCGCACAAAAAACGATAGTCGATGAGGTCGCGCAAAGGTTGACCATTGATGCTAACCAGGCGATCGCCCACGTCAAAGCCCACCTCAGCGGCGATCGAATCGGGTAAAACGCGGGTGATTTGAGCCGGACGCAAAGAAGATTCGCTCATGACTAGCAATGCACAGACAAAGGGTCAGCAGGTAGACATTTGACGCAGCCTACCCATCAGCCCTAATTTTAGGCATTTTTGTAACTGCTGTGCATTTTTCTATGACTGCTGTATGCCTGCCACCTGCCTGCGCTCTCAGTCCCTCAAATGTTCCTGAAGTCTCCTGAACAATAAGGTACTTGCGGGGAAATAAAAGACCTCAAAGGGAGAGCGAACGACCATTCGACGGCTTTAAGTCATCTGTTAGGGCAGTAGTTGATAAACTATCGGTAAGAGTTCGCTATCTCAAGAGGCTGGGTGTAACTGGATAGAGCGTAAACAAGCATTCTGACTTACAATCTGGGCATTTCTGATTAGTCTTTCATGCCCAGAGAGGAAAGATTTCCATGCCCGTCACCTTTGATGACATCATCAGTGCCTCTAGTTCTGAAGAAAGCTTTTTAGAAATTTTTCAAAATGCCTTTTCCCAGCAAGACCAGCCATTCTTGGAGGCACACCGCACGATTTTAACAGCCTGTTACAGGAACCCAGGGCTTTCTCCAACGCTGAAAAGCAACACGCCAGAAGTTTTAGCCCAGTCTTGGCTGAGAAAGTACTGTGATAGTTACGAGAACAGAATTTCAAGACGAATCTCGCAGCCTCCTGGAACAGTTGCTGATCCAGTCGTCACTACAATCATCAATGCCAGATTGACAGGGCTAACAGAAGGACATCTTGAGCAGATCAAATATGCTCATAGACTATCAATGTCCGCAGAAAATATTCAAGGCTTACTTCTTGAAGAATTTCTAGCTGAACAGTTAGCTGAACATGGTTGGCATTGTTGCTGGGGCGAGTCCGTTCGTCATGTTGATTTTTGCAACGTAGATGGTTCTCTATTGCAGGTGAAGAACCGGAGTAATTCAGAAAATAGCTCGTCTTCCAGAGTAAGGATCAACCAACCGATTGAAAAATGGTATAGAGTTGATGCCAGGACAGGATTATACCGATGGTCATACTTCAATGAGAAATACGACACAGATCGTTTCTCGGAAGAGAGCTTTATCATATTTGTTCAACGGGTTGTGACTAGTAATCGAGAAGCTTTAGCGGTAGAAGTAAATAATCCTTGGAAATTTTTGTCTGAGCCGTCAGACTAAATTCAAAGAAAGCTGTTCTCCTGCTAGTTCTGCAAGATCACCTAATGTTTCAACTGTCCAACTTATATCGTCAGTCTTGTGGTAGCGCGAATAGGGAAAGTCTGGATAAACGATCGGTGTTTCGCCTTTCAGATGCGTCAATAACATCCTGGCGATCGCCCTCCCTAAAGAGCAGGGTACAGCATTTCCAACTTGCCGATATTGATCGAGCAAAGTGCCTGTGATCATCCAATCATCTGGAAATTCTTGGATACGCTTGTATTCTTCGATGCTGAGCGGTCTATCTTCTTCTGGATGCGCTAGGTCGGTGGCAGGCATTGCTGGATGGGTTACTAACGTTGGGGCAGGCTTATCCCAAGCTAGCCTCCGATAAAAACCAGTTCTCCCCCCTCCTGCATGATAAGAAGCCCCTAGTGCTGCTTGATGTAAATCTTCTGGCAAATCCCGCCAGTATTGTCCAGGTTTCAGCAGCCGATAATACTTGAGACGTTTTTCAGGAAACTTGACAAAATGATGTCCATCTTCGGGCAGACCTTCTAAAGCCTCCCGCAATGTTTTCCACGGTGGCAGCCCATATAAACCCTTCTCCGCGTGAGTCGGTGTGAGATAGGGAAGCTTTTCTCCATCACGGCTACAAGCAATCACAACTCTTTCCCGTTGTTGTGGCGATCCAAAATTAGCGGAATTGTATAGGTTAAAGGAAATGCTATATCCTGCCTGTTTGAGTTTTCGGGTGATAAAAAGCAATGCTCCCCCTCTTTGTTCGTCTTGGGATAAAAGCGGGAAATTCTTTCCTCTCATTTCATGCGGTCGATGATTCAATGGAGCGGACAATAAGCCTCGCACGTTTTCGATGACTGCAAATCTGGGTTTAAGTTCAGTGATTAAATCAATGAATGTCAAAAAGACATTTCCTCGATCGTCATTGAAGCCTTGCCGCTTTCCTGCACTGCTAAAGGCTTGGCATGGTGGACCGCCGATGATTACATCAATCTCATCGGTCGAACTCAATCCTGCTTTTTCTCTAATTTCTGTCGCTGAATAATCCCTAATATCCCCGATCAGAGCCATATCCGGTCGATTTGTCTCGATTGTTTTGCGGGCGGCTGAATCAACTTCACAGGCAAGCAGTACCTTGATTCCTTCCTTTTCTAGCCCTAAGTCTAGACCCATGCAGCCAGAAAAAAAGCTCAAGGCTTTGAGATTTGGTTTACTGAAGGATCGTCGCCCATGATCAGGAATGCCTGTAGTTGCATCATCTCCCTTGCAACGGTACTCATGAACAGATTCTGATGCTACAATCCATCGACTGCTGATCCTCTCGCCGCTGATTTCACCATACCGGAGCAGTTGACGGACATATTGCTCCGAACAGTTCAGGATTTCAGAGCTTTCTTTGACAGAGAGGTATTGGTTGAGCATGATTTCGGGTGCGAAACTAAAATAAGGTACCCTATAGTAATGTCAAGACAATTTACTTGCAAGTTTTGTGAACAAACGTTCTAATACTGCTGTTTTGACTAAAGATAGCGTCAGCCGTCGAACACTGCGTTAGTGCGGACGGAACAGAGGTTATCGGTCAGAGTTTAAGGTTGTCTGCTGCCGCACAACTTCACTATTCGCCCTTACCCGTTAATCCTCCTACTGTAAGGGCGAATGGTCATTCGCCCCCAGAACACGCCGATGGCAACTGCACCTAAGCCTGCATCAATCTTATGTAGGGGCGAATGACCATCCGCCCTGCTGTTGCCGGAGCATGTTTGTCCAATGAATTCTCGCCGTCAATACCCTGTAGGGACGAATGGGCATTCGCCCACTAGGACGTTATTTTGATGCAAACCCCTAACGTTCTCTAAGTTTTAAGTCTCCAGCATTCTTCCAAACGATGTATTTCCTTCTGTCAAGGTAGATTCCTCGGAAACCCTGTAAAATTTAGTTTATAGGAGTCACTCCTCACTTCATGATTAGCCCATATGCTTACCCGGTTTCTTGCTTCTCAATCGGTGGAACTAGCTGTACCCGACCAGCCTATTCCCATTCAAAATTACATGCGTCAGCCCCAGCGTCTCATCAAAGCGCTAGTTGACTCAAATCGCACGGAGCAATTGAGCGCTGAGTGTTTTCGGCTGAAGATGCAGCCCCTTAGTTTTATCATGCTTAGCGTTCAGCCCATTGTTGATATGCAGGTTTGGGCAGAGTTGGATGGGACTATTCATCTCAAGTCTGTGGGCTGCGAAATTCGAGGCGTTGAGTATATCAATCAAAGATTTAGCCTCAACCTCAACGGTCGCTTAACGCCTCAGCAAATTGATGGGGTGACTTATCTGGTGGGCAAAGCCGATTTAGAAGTGCAGGTCGCTATGCCGCCGCTCTTTTGGCTCACGCCTAAACCTTTGTTAGAAAGTACTGGGAACGCTTTGCTACATAGTGTTCTGTTGACGATTCGCCATCGACTAATGCATCAGCTTTTAGCTGATTATCGAAATTGGGCGATCGCTCAGCTTGCTGAAGTTCATAATACAGCCATTAATCCTCATTGGTCGGCAGCGGCTGGGCTTCTGCCTCAAGCAGACTAAGGCGACAAGGGCTGAACGACAGGCGGTGCTGTGCTGTGGCCCCCAATTTTTGCAACCCTGCCCGATGCTTGGCTGTTCCATATCCTTTATTCATGGCAATATCGTAGCCCTGATATCGCTTTGCCAAGCGCACCATGAGACGATCGCGCCAGACCTTTGCCAGGATACTAGCCGCCCCGATCGCCAATGATTTTTCGTCGCCCTTGACCAGAGTTTGCTGAGGAATCAACAAATAGGGAATTTTTTGATTCCCATCTACCCAGCAAAAATCAGGTTGCACTGCCAAGCGGACGATCGCCCGTTTCATTGCTAGCAACGAAGCTTGAAGAATGTTGAGGCGATCGATTTCTTGAACCGAGGCAATGCCAATTTGATGGGCGATCGCAACTGCCCGAATTTGTTCTGCAAGGTGCGATCGTTGCGCTGCTGATAGCTTCTTACTATCAGTCACCCCTGCTGCCACTAAACTATCTGCTGCTGCTACTGGCAAAATTACAGCCGCCGCTACAACAGGTCCAAACAAACAACCCCTCCCTACCTCATCAACACCTGCAATTCGGTGAGGGTTATACCCAGAAGCCTCTGATAATTCTGAAAGTGCCAAAAAACTGAGTTGCCGGGTCATCATACTTCCTCAAACAATAAAAGCCTCAGCATTGCGCTAAAGCTTTTATCGATCGCTTTTTCCTACTTTAGGCAATAGTGCTTAACTGGCAGTAGAAGAACGGCGACGGCGACGGCGACGCGTATTGTCGGCACTATCTTCGCTAATACTCTCCTCGGCAACACCCTCTTCAGCAATATTGCCTTCAAAAATATTGCCTTCGGTACTCTCTCCAAGACTATTGTCTTGATCAACCTCTTGAGGTTCAGGCTCAACCGACTTGACTAACACTGGAGCCGTGTAAGAAGACACAACATCAGGCTCTAAGTAAAGCACGGAGTCAGACCTACGCGCCTCATCGACCTCGTCCATTTCATCGGCTTCATCTATTTCTTGAGTAACATCTGCCGCCGTGAGCTTAGCAGGAGGTGGCAATATGACAGAGGCTCCATTCGGCATCCGGGTACTCTGCCCTGGTAATGCCACAGCGACAATAATCGATTTTGGATCTTTAATAGGTTCAGCCGATAAAATCAGCGGCGAAATGCCCATAAATGAGTAAACATCCTGCTCTTCCTCAGTCATCTCAACCGAAATTATCTGCGGGGGTTCGGCTGGAGGACGTTCGCGTCGAGCCGATCGCCCGTTCGCTGCTTTTTCAGGGCGTGCTTCCCGATTTAGGTTACGAGTAGGTAGAGGGGTGGGCGTAGGAGTTTCTTCTACCGCAATATCTTGCTCTAAGCGATCGCTCAGATCCTCGTTCACTTCTGCTGGGGTAATACGACCCGCCGGATTTCTCGCAATAGGCTCTCCGACCCGTACTCGACCGCGACGGCGACGATTCTCATTCCCTCTGCTGGGCGAGTAGCTGGGATGATTTGCCAAATCTAGCTCTTGCAGATCAGACGAAGAATCTAGATCCAGATCTTCCCCTGGTTTTTCCCAAACTTCTCGTGCAGGCTCTCGTGACGGCAAACTGCGAGGTTCAGCGATCGCCCCCACAGACCGGAAGGTTTCTAGCGGTTCTGCTGCCAAAGAATCCGCTTCACCGGGCAAGTGCACCAAATGTCCCAACCCACCACAGGTCGTGCAAACTCGTCCAAACAGTTCGTAAATGTTTTGTCCCTGGCGCTTCCGGGTCAACTCCACCAGTCCTAGCTCAGAAAGCTGAGCAATCTGGGGTCGTGCCTTATCTGCTCGGAGCGACTTGTTAAATTGTTCCAACACTTGCAGCTTGTCACGGTTAGCATCCATGTCAATAAAATCGACAATGATGACTCCTGCAATGTTGCGCAACCGCAACTGTCGAGCAATCTCGGTTGCTGCCTCTGAGTTCGTCCAAAGTACCGTTTCACGCGCTGTTGCCGAGCGGGTAAATGAGCCAGAGTTAACATCAATAACCGTCAGGGCTTCGGTGCGTTCAATGATGATGTAACCTCCAGAAGGCAAATCCACTCTGGGTTTCAGCGCTTCTCGAATGGCTGCATTAACGCGGAAATACTCTAAGATGGAAACGCGATCGCGGTGTTGATCAATCAGTACATTCTGCGGAGTTTTCCCGCCGCTCCAGCTTGTCAAGTACTGCTTTACTCGCTTTAGCCCAGTGCTAGAGTCCACCACAATTCGGTTGACTTCACTGCCATAAACGTCGCGCAATACCCGTTGAATAAAGTCATCATCTCGGTTTAGTAAACTGGGTGGGCGGGTTGTTCCAGCCTCTTGCTGCACATTTTCCCACTGCTTTTGCAGCGTTTCTAAATCTTCAATAATGGCTTCTTCAGGAATCCCTTCTGCCTCCGTTCGCACCAGTAAGCCCATGCCCGCAGGCTTCACTAAAATTGCTAACGCCCGCAAGCGGTTACGCTCTGCTTCACTTCTAATCCGCCGAGACAAATTAACCCCTCGACCATAGGGCATGAGGACTAGGTAGCGACCTGGCAAACTGACGTTTCCCGTTAACCGGGGACCCTTGTTCCCAGTTGGCTCCTTCATAATTTGAACCAACACTTTCTGCTGGGGAGCCAGCAACTCGGTGATTGAGCCCGCCGACTTTCTCAGCTTCAAAGGTCCTAAATCTGTGACGTGGATAAATCCGTTGCGTTCGCTATCACCAATGTTAACGAAGGCAGCATCTATCCCAGGAAGGACATTTTCTACAATGCCCAGGTAGATGTCTCCAACCTGATGACTACCCTTAGCAACGATTAACTCTTGGATTTGATCTTCTGAAAAAACGGCGGCAATCCGATGCTGTTCGGCAATAATAATTTGCTTTGACATTCAAGTTCCTCAAAAACTGGCAGTCATGGAAGCAATGGCTTCACAAACGCCATCCATGCTGCAACTTAGTACGGGATAATTACGAAAAATTCTGACAGAGTGAGAAGGAAAGCATATTAATGCCTGCCTTGAGTCAATTCTTAGGTAGGGGAAGCCCTAGAAAATGTAACGGAACAAACAGTTCCACGACGATTGATCACGGCGATAGTGCAGTTAGCAACTGAACCACCCGCTTTTTTATAGATGACTGATCTACAAAAAAGGACACCCAGCGATCGAATTGAAATCAAAGGCTTGGCGGAAGTGAACTTTGTTCAAGATGCAATGCCGAAGACCACTGGCAGCAACCTGAACATTTTGCTCACATTCAGCTTCTCTTGCAAAGCATTATAACGCAGAGATACTCTTACGCTATCAATGATATAAAACATTCCAATAAGAAATCTCTAGAAATCTTAAAAATGTCTCAAATTTTAGCCAAGAGTAGCTGTTGACGATGAGCATGAACCCAGTGAATTTCTTGCTGAGAAACTTGCTCTAACAGGTAAATGACGTGCTCAGGACGTAACAAGGTTCCATCATTCTGGCAACTGCCAACATAGCGGAGGGTTGCCCAAGCCGCAGAGAAGGCAGGGACGAACTTAGGAAGTTCGGTATTAGGAGGCAGAAGTTCTAGGGCAAACAGGCGATCGCGCAAATTTACCCGCTTGACTTGACCTGACTTTGTAGTCTGCTCTATTGTAATCTCCTCTGCCGCCAAAATTGCATCGACCCAATTTTGCCAAGAGGCAGTTTCTGAAGAACCTAGCGTCATCCAATATTCAGCCTTTTCCAAAATCTGCGTTGCAGAAGGCGACTTGAGCGCAACCTCTTCTACTTGATAGATGGGCATGGTAGGAGGAAGTTGTGCCGCCAACTTTGCCCGAAACTCATCGACATCCATTGAGCGAGTCAGGTCAAAATCAATGATTTCCCCTGAACTCGTAATGCCTAATGACAGAGCATTCGCCAACGCAAACTTAGGACTGGGATGGAATCCACCCGAAAAACTAATGGGCAGCGCTGCTCGTCGCAAGGCTCTGTCAAATAGACGCACCAGATCAAGATGGCTTGTTAATGCCATGTCGCCTAACTTCCCAAACCAAATTCTGACCCGCTGTGCCCGTTCCACATTCGGCACAAACTGCCCTGTGAATTCGGGAATGGGCATCGGCGGCACGACTACGTTGTGACCAAAATCTGTGCCGCACACGCCACAATGAGAACACCCATCAAACGAACAATCGGGAACGATCGCTGCCTCAAGTGCCTTCTGTAAATCGGCTTTCAACCATTCTTTGTCAATTCCAGTATCAATATGATCCCAAGGTAAAGGAGCATCATACGAGGGCGCTATAGATTCCTCACCCTCTGCTTGTTCCTGAAAAAGATTCCACTCGCCGCTTTCTACCTGCCGATATTTCCAGGTTAGGTCAGATTCAGCGATCGCCTCTGTCCACGCAGAATACGCTCGCTCCAGGCTTTCCCACCAAGCATCCATGCCTGCGCCCAACTCCCAGGCGCGACGAATCACTGGAGCCAGACGGCGATCGCCCCGTCCCACAAAATCTTCCATTGCTGAAATTCGCACGTCAGTAAAGTTACTCTTCAACCCGCGAATTGTATGGAATTCTTCTCGCAGCAGCCGCTGTTTCCGCTTAAACTCGCCTTTGGACACCGAATGCCACTGAAACGGAGTGTGCGGCTTAGGCGTAAAGTTAGAAATCGTTACATTGAAGCTCATGCGCTTGCGACCTCGGCTGCCGCACTCTCGCTGAAGCCACCGCAGCGTTTCGGCAATTCCTAATACATCCTCGTCAGTTTCTCCAGGCAGCCCAATCATAAAATAGAGCTTAACCTTGTCCCAGCCTTGCTCAAATGCTGTTTTGACCCCGCGCAATAGTTCCTCATTGTTCAGCCCTTTGTTAATAATGTCTCGCATCCGCTGCGTTCCGGCTTCGGGGGCAAAGGTCAGTCCGCCTTGTCGGGTGCCACCCAGGATATTGGCAATGTTTTCGTCAAAGCGATCGACTCGCTGACTAGGCAAGGAAAGGGAAATATTGTCATCTTTAAGGCGATTTTTAATCTCTACGCCGACTGCTGGCAATGCCAGATAATCTGAACAGCTTAAAGAAAGTAAAGAAAACTCGTTGTAGCCTGTTGCTCGCATTCCCTGCTCGATCGCCTCTACTACCTGCGTTGGTTCCACATCTCGTGCAGGGCGAGTCAGCATTCCGGGCTGACAAAAGCGACAGCCTCTAGTGCAGCCACGCCGAATTTCAATAGTCAATCGATCATGTACTGTTTCGACGTAGGGAACCAATCCAATAGAATATGCCGGAATCGGCGTTGCTACCCGTCGCAATACGCGCTCAGGCACATCCGAGCGATTCGGCACCACCGAGCCATCTGCCGCCATATTGTAAAACCGGGGCACATACACTCCAGGAACTTGTGCCAGATCTAGGAGTAGTTCTTCCCGACTTAAGCCAGCCAGTTTTCCCTGCTCCAGAACCAGACCAATTTCAGGAAGCAGTTCTTCGCCATCGCCTAGCGCCACAAAGTCTAAAAAGTCGGCATAGGGCTCTGGGTTAGAGGTGGCAGTTTGTCCGCCAGCAAAGATCAGCGGATAACTGCCTTGCTCAACATTCCAAACCCCGATCGCATCACGCTCTTTCCAGGTCAGCGGAATGCCTGCCAAGTCCAACATTTCTAAAATATTGGTTGCCCCTAGCTCGTAGCTGAGGCTAAAGCCCAAAATATCGAAGTTGGTGAGCGATCGCCTAGACTCTACCGCGAATAACGGCGTTTGAGTGGCACGGAGTTGCTGAGACAAGTCAGCAGCCGGAAGATAGGCGCGATCGCATGACTGCCTAGGCTGAACATTCAAAATACTATAAAGAATGATGTGCCCTAGGTTAGAAGCCCCGACTTCATACATTTCAGGATAAGTCAGAACCCAGTGAACCTTTGCCGCTTCCCACGCCTTATGCACTGCCCCTAACTCATTACCTAAATAACGAGCAGGGCGAGAAATTTCTGAAGTTAATAGCTGGTCAACGGCAACTGCCACGGTAATTACGCTCTAAATGGACGGGTTTCAATAGTCCACTATAGTCAAGAACGGCACGATTAACAGAGCTACCCCGAGTTCATTCAACTAAACTAGCCTCAACAAAAGCTCTTACGCAGCCACCAAGTCTAGATCTGGGAAGGGTTGGCTCTCCGACGAAATCTCAAACACGCGATCGAGCTGCGTCAATTCAAAAATGATGCGAACAGAAGCAGAAACTCCAAATAGCCCAAACTGCTTATTGAGATGCTGTGCCAAAGTTAGGGTAGATACCAATATCATTAACCCAGCGCTATCTAATGCCACGACCTGGCTCATATCGACCATTAGCGAAGAGTTCTCTTGAGCAGAAATTATGTCTGCTAAATACTCCCCTATTTCGGCTGCATTCTCTGCATTAATGTTGCCCTGAAGCTTGACAATTTTCGTTTTGGAATGGGTAAGGACGTTTGACATTATTAGCATGGTTTGGCTCTGATATGAAGGGGCAACGAGAAGTCAGGAACGATTTTCGAGACTGTAGATGAATGTAAATGAACATAACCTTGCAACTTTAGAAGAGACCAGAAAAACAAAGTCACTTTGCACAATCTTCACCAACCAAATTCCTACAATTGAAGTGTTGAGCAAGTGTTTCTGTGATCCAGTATTTAACGATACATTTCTCTTCTGTTGTCGTCAGTTTGCACTGGGTCTAGATATTTAATGCAATACGTTGGCTAAAAAGATAGATCAGGAAAACTTAGGTTAGTTACGATGTAAGCTTGAAAACAATTACTTTTATACAGCAACAGTAACGTCACCAATCAAGATAAAAAGTATAAAGACATACGGGCGCTCAAAATCTATCTATGCCTAAAGATACTTGTGTGCCAAACTGCTCTGAAGCAAATTGATTTAGAGCGTCAGAATATTTGCGATCGCACTAAGCTAAGAATTTTTAGAGTATCCCCCAAGTACGACTGCTTGAGTTGAAAGCTACAACTTAAAGTCCTAAGCAAATAACTACCTTAGTTGCAAGCCCAGTGATCGGCATCATTCAAAAGAAGTGTCTTCGATCATACCGACTGACCTTTATCTAGTGGAAGATTTAGCCCAAAGAGAGTGTAGCTGACAGTATTGTGATGCCATTCATTATGAAAACTACTGACATGATTCGGAAATTAGTTGCAAGAGCGCTGTCGATTAAACAGCTTACTCCCGATATTGAGAATGAAATTAACTACGAGTTGACTCGTTTAGGTTATATCTCAGATGTAGATTATGAGGCACTAGAACTACTGATGTTAGAACTGGATGCAGGACGAATTCAGCTAGTTTCTAACCTATAGCGCTGGATGATTTTAAAGAGTATCAATCATTTAGAAAATTGTTCTGAATGAGTTTGCCAAACTTGGTGAACAAAGTTTTGAAGCAGGGGTAAAGGAATCTCTTTGTTGTCCGTCAATTGTCCTGTGGGCAAGTCATTTTTGGGTGCATTAAGTTGAGCGATGACTGGAATAGCTTCTATGTCTAGGGCGATGCGGAACAAAGATATGGGTAAGAGTAGGTCTGAGCCGTGACGTAGATCATACAGAATGAAGGGCTTGTAGAAACTACTGTCTAGCGCGTCTGGGAATTGTATGAGTGCTAGTGGTCTTGCCCAACAAAGTTGCCGAGAACTGATAATCTGAATGGTTTCGGCATAGAGACGGGTTGCTTCATGCTGGAGGTAAATGATTTGTCCATCCTGAAATTCGGGTAGGGCGACAGTCAGTGAAGCTATGGTCACAGAGATTAAATCTAAGGGATGTAGAATACTCTATCCTTTTGAGCAGGTCATGATGAAATGTGATTTGATGCTAGAACTTTATCCTACGATCGCTCCTTACAATACCGGAACGCTAAAAGTTTCCGACCTTCACACCCTTTACTTTGAACAAGCCGGAAACCCCAATGGCAAGCCGCTTATTTTTCTCCATGGCGGTCCAGGTGGCGGTATTGATCCTATCTATCGGCAGTATTTTGATCCACAAAAATGGCGAATTGTTCTGTTTGACCAACGTGGGTGTGGGCGTAGTACTCCCCATGCTGAGCTAGAAGAGAATACGACGTGGGATTTGGTTAGCGATATTGAAAAGCTGCGTCTTTATTTGAACATTAACCAATGGGTTGTGTTTGGTGGCAGTTGGGGCAGCACACTGGCGCTGGCGTATAGCCAAACCCATCCTGAATCTTGCAAAGGTTTGATTCTACGAGGTATTTTCTTGCTCCGGCAAAAGGAGTTGCGCTGGTTTTATCAAGAAGGGACAAGCTATATTTTTCCAGAGGCTTGGGAGGGTTACTTAAAGCCTATTCCCATTGAAGAGCGAACTGACTTGATTAGTGCTTATTATCAAAGGCTCACGAGTCTTGATCCGAGCATCCGGTTAGAAGCTGCAAAGGCTTGGTCTATTTGGGAGGCAAGCACCAGCAAGTTGTTACTCGACCCCAATTTGCAGCGAAAATTTGGCGAAAGTAACTTTGCCGACGCGTTTGCACGAATTGAGTGCCATTACTTTGTTAATAAGGGATTTCTAGAGGCAGAAGATCAATTGTTGAAAGGGTGCGATCGCATTCGTCACATTCCTACTGTGATTGTTCAAGGTCGCTACGATGTGGTTTGTCCCATGGTTTCTGCCTGGGAATTGCATCAATCCTTTCCTGAAGCCGAGTTTATTGTTGTTCCTGATGCAGGACACTCCATGACCGAACCCGGAATTCGGAGTGCCCTGATTGAAGCGGGCGATCGCTTTGCTACTCTTTAGCCCGTCTTTTAGTACAGTTCTCAACTCATGGCTAACATCCGCTGAATCGGTTGCAGTGCTGCAACCTGAATCTCCTCTGGCAAAGTGATTTCAGGAGATCGGGTTTTCATTGCCCAGTAAAGCTTCTCTAATGTATTGAGCCGCATGTAAGGACATTCGTTGCAAGCGCAATTATTCAAAGGTGGTGCCGGAATAAAGAGCTTGTTGGGCGCTTGCTTCTGCATTTGGTGAATAATGCCTGGTTCGGTCGCAACAATGAAAGCCGATCGCGGACTGCGTTGGCTGTAGTTCAGTAGCGCGGTAGTAGAGCCAATATAGCTGGCGTGGCGCAGGACAGGCGGTTCGCATTCAGGGTGGGCAATGATTTCAGCTTCGGGATGCTCGATCTGCAACTGAACTAGCTTCTTCTCTGAGAAAGTTTCATGCACAATGCAGCTTCCTTGCCAAAGCACCATGTCTCGCCCAGTTTGCTCCATAACGTAGCGCCCTAAGTTGCGATCGGGTGCAAAAATAATGGGCTGGTCGTTAGAAATTTGGCGAACAATATTAACCGCATTGGAACTGGTGCAAATAATATCGCTCATCGCCTTAATTTCGGCGGTGCAGTTGATGTAAGAAATGACAATATGATTGGGGTGAGCCGCCTTAAACTGGGCAAAGGCAGCGGGTGGGCAGCTATCGGCTAACGAGCAGCCTGCACTTAGGTCGGGCAGTAAAACAAGCTTATGGGGATTGAGAATTTTGGCGGTTTCTGCCATAAAGTGAACCCCAGCAAACACAATAACATCGGCTTCGGTGCTTGCTGCTTGCTGAGAAAGTCCTAGGGAATCGCCGATATAATCAGCGATGTCTTGAATATCTGGATCTTGGTAATAGTGCGCTAGAACAACTGCGTTAAGCTCGCGCTTTAACTCGGCGATCGCTGCAAACAAATCAGTAGGTAAAGTAACAGAATTTTGGTGAGGTAGGGTGGTTGCAAACACGTTTTTTGTGGAAGTTTGTGTGGATAGTCAGATCTTTACAACGACTAGCTAAGACTTTTGATTCTTTTATTATAGTTATTTTTACTAAAAATGTTTCTAGGTAAACTGGTGAAGTTCCCAACTAAAGCTTTAGTTCAGCTAAGCCTAGGTAACGCAGACCTGCAAGAGTTACATCAAAGCGACAAGGAAGAACTTCCAAACCCAGGGCGATCGCTGCTCGTAAAAGCTTGCCGTAAATTGGGTCGGCGCTATCTCCTGGAGAAAATTGAGTACAATCTCCTCGGTTAATTAAGTAGAGCATTGCCGATCGCGATCGGGGGAGCAGTGCCATCAGTTCCCGCAAGTGCTTTTGTCCTCGCGTGGTCACGCAATCAGGAAACAATGCCAGATGACCATCCGTCCAGGTTGTATTTTTGACTTCTACGTAAAGCGATCGCCCATCCTCTCCAGTCAGTAGAAAGTCTATCCGGCTCTTTCTATCAATTCCGTAAGGAACTTCCCCTTGAATTTGTTGATACTCTCCTAACTCTGGAAACAGGCGTGCTTCTAAAGCTGCTTTGATCACCCGATTCGGCAATGCTGTATTCACCCCCACCCAAGTTGGCTGTAAATCATTCACCTCAATTAATTCCCAGGTGTAAGGCAACTTGCGAGTGAGGCTGCTGCTCAGGGAAACTTGAACTCGGCTGCCAGGAATACAAATTCCGGTCATAGGACCTGTGTTGGGACAGTGAGCCGTAATTGTTTCTCCAGAATCCAACTCAATATCTGCGAAGAATCGCTTGTAGCGTTGGATCAAGATGCCAGAATAGAGGGGAGGGTAAGGATAAATCCAGTCAGACATGGTACATAGGTTACAGAATGGTGGATGGCTGACGACTTAAGGCTAGGCGAACCGAAGAGAGGAGAAGAATAAGCAAAAACATGGCGAGTCCAATGGTACAGGCATAGCTGATTTCTAAATCTTGGAATGCTCGCTCGTAAACGTAGTAGACCAATGTTTTAGAACTGCTCCGAGGTCCGCCCTGAGTCATGATGTAAACTTCTTCAAACACTTTGGTCGCTGAAATTGCTGAAATGACGGCTACTAGAAAAAGGTAGGGACGCATTAAAGGAACGGTGATGTCCCAGTGCTTGCGCCACCCATCAGAACCATCGATCGCTGCTGCCTCGTAGAGATCAGACGGAATCGACTGTAGTCCAGCCAAATAAATCACCATGTAGTATCCCAGCCCTTTCCAAATGGTGACCACCATCACGCTAAACAGCGCAAACTTAGGACTAGTTAGCCAAGGTAACCCTTCTTTAGAAAGACGTAACCAGATCAATAGCTGATTAAACAAACCCGTCTCGGAGTACAACCATCTCCAAGCAATGCCTGCTACCACCATCGAAATCACGACGGGCGTGTAATAAGCTGCCCGAAACCACTGAACCCCTGGAATACTGCGGTTAACCAGAATTGCTAACCCTAAGGGTGCAATCACCAAAATGGGCACTACGCCAATCAGATAACCGATCGTATTACTCAAGGTTTTCCAGAAAACCTGATCTTTGAATAGCCGCCCAAAATTTTCTAGCCCAATCCACTGGGGTGGCTGGGTGATGTCATACTCGTAGCGGGTAAAGCTGAGTAGAAAAGCTTGGATAGCCGGATAGAATACCGTTAGCCCTAGCACCAGTAGGGCAGGCAGCAGAAATAAGTACGGCGTTGACTGTTGACGGAGAGCATTCCAACGTTTCGACATCATGTATTGACTGAATGCTTAACTGTCGAGGATGACAGGGAAAGTCTATCTTAGAATGCGGTTCTGAACTTGCACAAATTTGATCCTCACCCCACAATGGGGGAACGTTTAACTGCCCAGCGCTCCGAGCGCAACGGAGAAGAGTGACATGGAACTTAGCGAATTATTCACGCTCATATTGATGCTTAGCCCTGGTTTGTTGCTGTCGGTGATCGTGATGGCAGTTTTTGCCGCAGGCGGTTAATTTCAACGATCGCGTTAGTTGAATGATGATGGGTGCAGACAAGGTTTCTGGTTTTAACTGGTTTTGAAAGGAGTGTAGAATCTAGGTTTGGCGCATTAAGCGCTAGTTTTAACCTGTGATTCTAAATTGATTAAGTGACTTCCCTTCCTTGTTGTTTTATCCAGTCGTGTATTATCCAGTCGTGTATATGTCTCACCCTCTCAAATACAACATCACCCCCCTTGAAAGGGGAGTTCTCTTAAGCATTTGGGAGCCTGCCCCTAAAAACGAAGTTAGAGTCAGACCCTTTTTGTTCATGGTAAAGTGCCGACTGGTGTCGGAGGTTGATGCTAAAAGGCTTTTGGCGCACTATCTCAGCGCTTACCCAGCCAAGAGCCAGGCTTTAGAAATACAATGAGTTTTATCTAGAATTGCTATTCGGTAGAGCAGGGCGTGCAAACTTGTGATTGAGGTCGAAGTCCATCAACAACTCCGTGCTTTTCTGCGAGAGCAGGGTGAGCCTTATTGGCACCATCACCTAACGATGGCGCGGTTGATTGCGCGGGCATTGCGCATCGGGCGGAGTGCCTTAATTCAGGCGGGTGCTCCCTCTGGCTATCACGGGCGCTATCGTCTGAGCTACCTCATGCCGCTGCTAATTTGGCAGGAGCCTGTGGTTCTAGTAGCAACGGAGGTAGTGCAGCAACGATTATTAATGGTAGAGCTTCCTCGGTTGCGGCAATGGATTCAGACTCATAAGGCGATTCTGACAGGCGATCGCTTCCCTACCAATGATTTTCAAGGATTGCTCCTCACGACTCCTCAAGCTTGGTTGAGCGATCGCCTCCACAATGAGGGGCGCTTCCCAGGTGGCATTCCTACTATTATTGATGGCGTAGATGATCTAGAAACTTGGACTCGACAGCAACTCACCACTCAACTGCACCCCCAAGATTGGGACGCTCTGATGATGGCGTGCCCGGAACAAATAGAGCTAATTCGAGATACTCGAGTGCAGCTAACGCGCTCCATCTTTCAACATCCGATTAATCCTTACGATCGCTACCTGGTTGATCTCCAAGAGCAAGAAATTTTAGCCGGACTCTATCAATCGCTTCAAAAGAGCCATTCGGCTCAAGCAGAATCAAGTTACTTACCTCGTGCCTGGCAGAAGTTTGGGCACGCTCTCTGGACGGGCGAACAAATGCTTTGGGCAGCTTTAGTCAGACATCAGGGGCAATTCCTGCTCTACGCTAGTCCTGTTGAAGTAGGCTCCCACCTCCAGCCGATTTGGTCACAGCAGCCCATAGTATTGATTGGTGGCACACTAGATCCTGAAACCGAGGCAAAGACTTATCGGCAGCAGATGGGCTTAGGCGATTTAACCTGCCTGAAGTTTTCGGTCGATCGCCAAAATGAACTCATTCAACTCTATGTGCCCGATCGATTGCCTATGCCCAATACGCCCCAATTTCAGCCCGTGCTGATGCAAGAAATTCGGGCATTGTTAGGAGCAACTAACACCGTTAACCAAGGTTTGACGGTTGTATTGGTCGAAGATGTGCCCTTAAAAGCGCAGGTGGGATCAATGCTGGCAGCCGAATATGGCTCACGAGTGCAAGTCGAAAAAACCTGCTTAGATGACCATGGTGTCTTAATTACGGGCTGGGGCTTTTGGCGGCAGTATCAGGCAGTCTTACCCGCCCCCAACTTGCTGATCATTACAACGCTGCCAATTCCGTCGTTAGAAGATCCTTTAGTGGCAGGACGAGTCGCGCATTACAAACAGATGCATCAGGACTGGTTCCGACTCTATTTGCTGCCCGAAACTTTGAGCGAACTGCAACGGGCGATCGCTCCCATTCGAGAAACCCAAGGCGTTGTGGCACTGCTAGATAACCGCGTCAATCACCGCAGCTACGGACAGCAAGTACTGGCTGCCCTCAGCCCATCAGCCCGAATTAATTATATTGATGCTAGCTTGTTCAGCCATCCTGAAGAGTTGAAGATACGAGACTGAAACCCAGGAGCATCCATCTCTTGATATCATCAACATAAAGAGCGACAAGGATGGACAGTCATGGGTGATTCCAAACGCCGCAAGGAAACACTAGGAGATAAATATGGACAAGAGGAAAACGTATTGCCTTTTGTCCCCATTAAAAAAGGACAAGCTGCTCAATTCGTCAAGTGGAGTACGTTTGGTGCCTGGTTGGGCATAGGCGTGTTAGTTGCATACTGGGTCACAATTCGTCTTTTGGGTCCGGCTTTGGGATGGTGGCAGGTTAATTGAGTAAATTTTAATGTGATCTTAAGAGTTTATTCTCTCTAGTCTCGACAAATTTGCCCCTAAGACGTTAGGTTGAAGGGGTCAACTACCCTGTCTACCCCAATCTTGCAGCGTTTTTCACAGAAGAGACTGTGGAATCCGTTCGAGTGTTGTTGTAGATACCTTTAAATCTTGAGGGGTTAGATACCCTGGTAGAGAATCAGTCAAACCTATAATTAAACTAATTTAACTATAGATTAGGCATTGCTTCGGAGCAGCACTCTAAATCAATGCAAAGCGATTAAGGGTTCAGTCCTAGATGGCAAATGTTTAAGAAATACTTAAATAGATTTAGAATGATAGGGTTACGTGTGGTGAAAGGAGGACAGGTATGTTTCTCAGACTTGCGGAGCAACACCGCCAATTTGTTCAAGATCTGGTGATGAACCTTCAAGCTTTGGCAACTGTGCTAGAGCGTCGAGGCTATTTGGCTTCTTGCTACACCTGTGGCGGTCAAATGAACAGTGCTTCTTTTATGGTGAGCTTAGCGGAGAATCATCTCATTCGATTTCTTGTTTCTGACTACGGAATCACCTGGACAGAAATGCGAGATGATCGGGAATTGATGAAATTAGAGGGCGCTGAAGCAATCAGCCAGCTTCAGGAATTAGAGAACTTGGTGAAATATCAGGTTCAGCCTTCAAAGTGTCGCCCAGAGCTTACCAAAGTGGGAGCACGAGAAGAGTTGATTTCGGATCATGGATTGGTTTAGCTTCCTGGAAGGGCATCTTTCTGCTCTAGCATTTTTGTAGTTGTGCTAGAAGCTCTACAATCTCATCGATCGCCTCTTGAATCTCCTCCACAGGTCGGTCAAATTGGTTAATCAGGATGCTGAATACCAGGGGAGAATAGTCTGGTGGTTCTAAGTAGCCAGACAGCGCGGTTGAGCCACTGAGAAACCCGGTTTTTCCTTGAAGCTTGCCCGCGACGGGGCTATTGAGAAATCGATTTTGCAACGAGCCAACTCTGCCCGCAACTGCTAAAGAATTTCGATAGGGTACTGCGTGAGGTGATGCCCCCATCCCTTGGAGAGTCTGTACTAAACTCTCGGGTGTTGCCCAGTTATGACGAGACACCCCAGATCCATCCCTCAGGTTATAGCCTGCCACATCTACGCCTAACTGAGTTAAGGCTTTTTTCACTGCTTCCACTCCCGCCTCTAAGCTAGAGCTTGCTTGGGGAGATCGGGTAATTCCTAAGGTTCGGAGCAGGCTTTCGGCGTAAAGATTATTACTTTCTTGATTGACCTTTGCAATTAGCCCTGGCAGAGATTCAGATTCTACGGCTGAAATTTCTGTTCCCTGGGCTCCAGTGCGTTCTGTGGTCACAAAAGATTGATTGACCTGAATATTCCACTGGCGCAGGGCTTGCTTAAAACGCTGAAGAAAATAGCGGGAGGGCTGAGTAATGGCGATCGCTGCTGTTTCTGGCCTTGAGCCGACTCGCAACTGTCCTCGAACATTGAGTTGCGATCGTTCTAGATCACGCCCGACTTGCAAAGACTCTTCTGCTGCGGCTGCGACTGTTTTAGAGCGATTACTGATTTGCCAACGAGTTGCTTCCGCTGGGTCATCCCAAACGATTCGCAAGGGTTGTCCTAAGTTTTGAGGAAAGAAGGTCAAGCCGATCAAATTTTCGTTGAGAATTAAACTGTTGACTGGAGCACCATATCCAGATTGGACATCTTCCCATTCCCAAGTGGGATTGGTGGCATCGCCTTGAAAATAACTATCGTCGGCAATCAGTTGGTCGATTTGGGTAATATTGCGATCGCGGATTTGCTTTGCTAACTGGTTGAGTTGAATATCTGTCAAGCTGGGATCGCCCCGCCCCACAACCCTTAGTATTACTTGATCTGAATGCACTTGGTAAACAGAAGTCCGAATGGTGTAGCGATCGCCCAATACTTCCAATGCTGCTGCCGTCGTCAGCAGTTTTAAGTTGGAAGCTGGAATGAAAAATCGATCGGCATCTTGGGCATAAAGCGTCTCGCGCGCTGCTTCGCAGATGCCGCAAGGGTCGCCTAGCGTTTGCACCAAAATTCCCCAGCGCGATCGCCGAAACTCAGGACGGTTGGTAACTGCCGAAATCTTATCTGGAAGCTGCGCCGAACAGATGCCTGTCTGAGCCGCAGCAGGCTTTAGCCATAACGTAACAATCAGTGTCGTTAAGCTGAGGAGCCACAAGAAAAGTCTGTTTTGCGTCATTTTCTTAGATTATCAGAGGACTGCGTCTCCAAATCCTTCAAGTGTTCCACGAGTATCCAATTCCCCGAGCGATTTAGCCGTCCTCGGACTTTAAGAAGTTGCCCATCACAACATTCTTTTAACTGTTGGTTGACCTCAGGATGAATAGTGACCAAAGCCAATCTTTGTTGCGGTGAATCCATTGATACGGTAAGCGTATAGTCTTGGTCAGCGCCACGTTGAAAAATTCCGGTAAAGGTTAAGCTTCCATCGATCGCAACGACTGTCTTAGCAGAAAACGTAGTCGGACAATTGCCATCTAATGGATACTTGTCAGGATGGTTGAGATAGTAATCTTGCCAGTGTTGCCAATCTGGATGATGGGAAGACAAGTTGAATAGAGGCACCAGCGCAGCAGGAGCGATCGCGTCTGCTAATAGCGCAGCTTGCACCAAATTCACTGGTAACTCCCTTGGCTGACACCCTTTTTCTATACACAGGGCTGCCGCCATTCCTGCCGCTTGCCCAATGCCCAAAACAATTGGCTGTAAACGGGTTGCCCCGTTGGCGATATGGGATACTGAAATATTTTTCTCACACACTAATAGCCCATCGGTTTCTGCCGGGATCAAGCATCGATAGGGCAGCGTGAAAGGTGTACCCGTCCAGCGTCCACCCCAACGAATTGACTTGGGCGTAAGGGGAAAGTCGTAGCCAGGATAGTGATGATCGTTAGCATAGTTGCCAATGGCGATCGCTTCACACCGTTGATGCTCGTTAAGGGGTAAAGCAGCTACAGTTCCTCCTGCGATCGGCAAAATATCTTGCTCACGGGCGATCGTCAATCCTCTCACCCGCCGACTTTCTCGGTAGTAGGGATGTAAGGCAAAGGCTCCACCTCCCAACCCCTCATGCAGAGGAAAAACATGATCTGCCAGTCCATACCGCTGTCCAAGCTGATTTCGTAGAAACCGAGCAAAGCTTTGAGAATGCCAATAAGCCTCCTGTAAAAACTCTTTCCGTGCTTCCTCTGATTTGACCAGCCGCCCTAAATTCACTCCATAGTCGTTTCCCTGCTGAGGCCAATTCATCATGAACTGATGCTCAGGCAATTGCCCATAGCTCAAAAGCTGCTCCCAGCCATACCTAGCCTCAGTTCCCACAAACGCTTCAGGCATATCTACCATTGGAGCAAGAATTTCTGGCGATACTGCTCCCCTTCCAAAATCCTGTAACACAACTACCCAAGTCGGAGCTTGAACTGGATACTTCTCAGTCATTGCATTGGCTCGAACTGGCGCGCTCGGCTCTCCCCACTGCGATCGCCATTCCCACCCCCAACGGTGAGGAACTTCCGCCAGCGCTAACACATCCCCTAGTTCAGTTCCATCTAAAATAACCTCTGCCCGGATGAGAAAATCAGCAAACCTTACTGCCGTAATCCTTTCACTTTTCCTCTCTATTTCTAAAGGCGTTTGGTGACTAATCCAACGCAAGTTCGGTAATGTCTTAACCCAATCGGCAAAAATTTCTGCGCCTATCTTAGGGGAATAGGTAAAGAAACTCACCCAACCATGATCCAGCGGCTGCCGTCGTTGGAGTTCTTTAATAAATGCACCCCAAATGCCCGTTTGAAATGCCAGTAACTCGTTGCCATCAGGAGCCGAAACCCCCGCCGACGTTAACATTCCCCCTAGCCAAGAAAATTCGCTAACCAAAATCGTTTGTACGCCGCGCCGCGCCGCTTGCAGTGCAGCAGCAGTGCCACCCGCTCCGCCTCCTACAACCAGGACATCAGTCTTCAGTTCTTCCATAACTTTAAAGATGCGAGTTCCTTTCACCTTAAGGCTTACGTTCTGCCCGCTGCTCCCAGCGAAATAATGCCACCATTAAGGCAACAATCCCCATCTGGAAGGCAAAATTGGGCAGAGCGTTACCAATATCTCGTCCTGCAATTAATTGGGTGAGGAACACAACTCCCCCGATCGCCCCTGATGCACCACAAGCAAAATAAACAAATTTTCTCAGCCCACGATAAGGAGCTTTTGCCTCTGCTTGAAGCTGGGCATAGAGTTGAGGGTCGAGCTTTCGTGGGTTTTCAGGACTTTTTGAAGCGTTTTGAGTCGAAAGATCAGGCATGGGTTTTAGGGAAGCAGGACTATCAAAAACTTACCACAATCCTCGTTTGCCGTTAGGGTGAACCGTTGCCCAATTGGTTCGTGCCAGTGTCAGTTGTTCTGCTGAAACTTTTGCTCCTGTTAAATCTGCTCCACAAAGGTTAGCCCCGCGCAAATTGGCATTGCTGAGATAGGAGTAGCTCAGGTCTGCTCCCCGCAAATCGGCACCTTCTAAATCAGCGTGGCTCAGGTAGGCTCTCGACAAATTTGCGTTTTTAACGCTGGCTTGGCTCAAACTGGCTCTACCAAAGTCAGCATTGAATAGGTTAGCGCCTTGTAAATTAATTTTATAAAGTTTTGCCTGGTGAAAATTGGCTCCAGACAAATCCGTCTTAGCTAAATTTAGCAAGCTCAAATCATGAGAATTAAAATCTCGCTTGCCTTTGGCATACGCTTCTAACAAAGCGGCGGCTGTTAGGTTAGGAATTTTAGTTGAAGTCTTGCTTGTTGTTTGCTCATCCGTTCTTTCTGAGGATGGAATAGCGGCGATCGCCTGTTGCATGACTGGATGGCGCGATACTCCAGTTTGTAAACTTGTTGCTTCAGAGTGGCTCTTGGCATGACGGGCGCGAATAGCAGCAGCCATGCGAGCAGAGGGAGAGGATGAAGCAGAAGACGTTGAATCATTGCGATCGATCGTGGAATGGGTATTGTGACGTGGGGTTCGCCCTGCCTGATTTGCCATACCCTTTGCCAAACTATCCATGTAAGGTTCTAATTCCAGTGCCCTCAGTACTTCAGTTGCATTCTGGTAGCGATGACGAACAGACACCTCCAGCATCTTTTTGAGAACTTCTGCCAGGTGGTCGCTGATGTGTACCAAATCTCGCCAGACCAATTCTCCGCTAGCAGGGTCGTACGCCATATCTTTGGGTGACTTAGTGGTGAGCAGATAGAGACAAGTAACTCCTAGTGCATAAATGTCACTGGCATAGACAGGACGCATTGCCATTTGCTCGGGAGGTGCATAGCCGGGTGTTCCAATAGCGTATGCCGTCAGTGCGGTTTGTTCAGAAGCTGTAGACAGGACAGGACTAACCTGATCTTTTACAGCGCCGAAGTCAATTAGAACTAACTTTTTATCTTGAGAACGCCGAATAATGTTGGCGGGTTTGAGATCACGATGAATCACCTGCTGGCTGTGAACGTATTGCATCAGCGGCAAAATTTCGCTGAGGAACTGTTTGATCCCAGATTCATTGAAAGCCCCCGATCGCTTGACCTCTTGCTGTAGCGTCGAGCCACTGACATATTCTTGAACCAGATAAAACTCTCGATTTACCTCAAAATAATCTAACAGGCGCGGAATTTGAGGATGGTTCCCAATTTTTCCTAAAGTCTTGGCTTCCCGCTGAAATAAATCTCGCGCCATTTGTAAGACGTGATAAGAAGTCGTTACGGGTCGCAATTGCTTAATTACGCAGTAAGGAGAACCGGGTAAAGATTCATCCTTTGCTACAAAGGTGGCTCCAAAACCACCTTGCCCTAATGCCTGAAGAACACGATAGCGATCGCGCATTAAAAGATTGGTTCCACAAGCTGCACATTGGTCAACAGTATTAGAATTCTCGGGATTAGGACAGGCAGGATTTAAGCAGTAGCTCATGCAGCATCACTCGCTTGATAAATTGCCAGGTATCGCCATCTTTACAGCAGATCTGACACCCTTCAGCTTTCTTACTATTCCCTGGCTAGATGGATAGAAGCTCAGTTTGATCAGGCAATCTATTTGAAGAGTTGCTGAAGAACCCGATAGTTTCACGAGAGTTTCTGTGTGAGTAACTCGTACATTATTCTTATCTAAGCAACTGAAGTAAGTAATTATACTCCTAGAAATCAATGTTCTGTGTTTCGAGCAACATAATTGTGCCTAGCCGTACTCTCTCAAGAATGAGAAGTGCTAATGAATGACCGATTAGCCCTGTCTGTATTTAACTTTAAGCCTAAAATTTCTTAGAACCCTGACATCCTAGGGAGAGCCACACTCTAAGGGCACATCAATCACTTTCTGTTAAGGATTCTTCGATGTCGTGACAGAGATCTCGAAGCGTTTGTTTTTGGGTTCGACGAGAGGGCTGACGATATTTTTTAGTCGCCAACTTAGGTTCAACTTGCAGTTGATTTTCTCCTTTGTTATTCATTAATTTTGTGCTTTCCTCGTCTTCGCTAGAGTGATTAAGGGTTTCCTGATAAACTATTGTTTCCTCTAAAAATGTTAAATAGTCGTCGTATCTCTCCCACATTCCTCTAACAACACAGTTAGGTTCGGTACGGTGCAAACAATTGCTAAACTGGCAGGAGTTTCCCATTAACTGTTGGCGTGCTTCAGGAAAATACTGTGCTAACTCGGTGGGTGTACAGTTTAAATCTGGCTGGTTAAAACCAGGGCTGTCGGCTAGTAAACCGCCCCCGGGCAGACGAAATAGCTCGACATGACGGGTAGTATGTCGTCCTCGACCCAGTTTGCCAGAAACTGAGTTAACCCTCAAATCAATAGCGGGAATAAGTCGATTAATTAAACTAGATTTGCCAACCCCAGAAGGGCCAGAAACGATCGTAATAGTATTGGCTAATTGTTGTTGTAGGACAGTTAAATTGCTGCTTTCCTGAAGGCTAATAATAACTGGATCGTAGCCCCATTGATGAAGGCGATCGCACCATTTCTGCCGCATCTCTGGCGTTACTAAATCACTCTTATTCAAACAAAGACTTACCGACAAACCCGTAGACTCAGCCTTAACTAAAAAGCGACTGAGTTGGAACGGATCTAAATTTGGTTCCGCAAGCGCAAATACCAGCAAGATTCGGTTGGCGTTGGCAACGGGTGGACGATCCATTTGAGTTTGGCGAGGTTCTACATCAGAAATTGCGCCTCGTCGGTCTACCCAATCTGGTTCTGCAACAGCTACGCGATCGCCTACCATAACCTGCTGCCCAATTTTTTTTAACCGCGATCGGCGGGTACAAAGTAAGTAATCAACTTCCCCTGCTTCTTCTGGAATAAAAGCATCCAGCCTCACTCGATAGTAATTGGCTTGAACAGCAACAACAGTTCCAACTGGAGCAGGGACAACTTGGGAATTGTTGCCCATACTCATAGTTCAGGCTCGTCTATCTGATAGGGACGACGAATCTTGAGGGTGAAAAAGTCAGTGCGCTCCTCAATTTGCTCGATTCCATAACCTTCCATTTTGAGGCTGTCTGGGACTTGCTCCATGGGTTCTCCTGCATCCAACCAAACCTCCAGAAGAGAACCAGGAGCCATCTTTTCTAGACGAAGTTTGGTACGAACAAAGTTAATGGGGCAGGGAGTTCCCCGGAGGTCGAGTTGAGCGTCAGGTATTAAATGGCTCATCCTCGAAAGAGTCCTCCAAATAATCCACCACTTTTGCTGAGGCGATCGCCCCGAATTTTTGCCAATTTTTCCAATAGTTCTTTTTCTTCGGCACTAATTTTAGTAGGAATGTCAATCGCAACGGTGATCAAGTGATCACCCCGACTCACAGGGTTGCCCAAACGGGGAACACCACGATTCTCCAGGGTAATGGTGGTATTGGGCTGAGTTCCGGGCGCGATCGTAACTTCCGCAGGACCATCTACAGTTTCAACTTCAATGCGATCGCCCAAAATTGCCTGCAAATAACTGAGCTTAATTTTAGAGAGAATATTGATGCCATCTCGCTGAAACTCGGCATCTTCGTTTACGAATAAGTAGACATACAAATCCCCAGGCGGACCGCTGCGTTGCCCAGTATCTCCCTCACTGGAAACTCGGAGGCGTGTGCCATTGTCGACCCCAGCAGGGATCGTAATCTTTAGCTTCTTCGCCTCTTGCTTCTGTCCGCTGCCGCCACACACATCACACTTGTCTTCGATCATTTGCCCTGTGCCGTTGCAGGTGGGGCAAACAGAAACTTGAGTAAAACTGCCAAAAGGAGTGCGGGTGGCGCGGCGCACTTGCCCAGCCCCAGTACAAGTTGAGCAAACTCGTGGCTGAGTGCCAGGTTTCGCACCCGAGCCGCTGCAAGTGGTACAAGTCTCTAAGTGGCTGATCCGAATTTCTTTTTCGCCGCCAAAGATTGCTTCTCGAAAATCTAGTTTAAGGTCAAGGCGTAAGTCATCGCCTCGGGTCGGTCCACCCCGTCTGCGCCCAGGTTGTTGCTGCTGACCCGCGCCACCTGAGAAGCCGCTGAAGAAGCTCTCGAAAATATCTGCAAAGCCGCCCAGGTCACTAAAGTCTTGGTAGCCAGCACTCGCAGCAGAACCTACCCCAGCTTCACCAAAACGATCGTAACGCGATCGCGTTTCGGGTTCAGAAAGGACTTCGTAAGCTCGATTAATTTCTTTAAAGCGCTCCTCGGCACCTGCGTCTTTGTTGACATCAGGATGATATTTACGAGCGAGCCGTCTGTAAGCGCGTTTCAGTTCCTCTTTGTCTGCGTTGCGCTGAACGCCAAGGAGTTCGTAGTAATCACCTGCCATAGAGCGTTGCTAAATAAGGGGGATGAAGAAGTTGAAAGTGGAGATTTGCTTTGCGCCATGATAGCTCATGGCTCACAATTTCCACCCACTCCATCCTAAACTAATCAGACAGGGAACGGCTGTCCATTTAAACATGCCATTTTTTAAGACAAGATGAATGGGGGGAACAGGCTTGAGCTTACTCCCTCTAAGTCAAGCCTGATAAGACTCTCTCAGCTTAATCAACGGCTTCATAATCAGCTGTGATCGTTTCGTCGTTTGCGAAGTCGTTGTCGTAATCATTAGAACTCTTGCATGCATCTGTATCGCTTGCCCAAGGAGCCGCCGCTGCATAGGCATATTCTCCTTCGCTGCGACTATTGCCCAAGCTAGGTTCTGCTGCCTGTTGATAGACAGCTTCGCCCAGTGTGTATAAAGTCTGCTGAAGTGCGTCTAGACACTGTTTCATCTCTTCCACGGTCACAGAACGGCTTGCCAGAGCTACTCGTAAATCAGAGACGCGATCTGCTGCCGATCGCTTGAGATCGTCGGTGATGAAGTCAGCGCTGTCTCGTAAAGTTGATTCGTAGCTGTAGAACAAGCTATCTGCCTGGTTGCGCAGCGTTACAAGCTGTCTACGTTGATCGTCATCTTCAGCGTAAAGCTCTGCCTCTTGGCGCATTCGCTCGACCTCGGCTTCACTCAATCCGCCAGTGTTGCTAATCGTGATGCCTTGCTCGCGTCCTGTGCCTTTGTCGCGGGCTGCAACCTGCAAGATACCGTTTGCGTCAATTTCAAAAGACACCTCAATTTGGGGAACGCCTCTAGGTGCAGATGGGATGCCTGTTAGCTGGAACTTCCCAAGGCTCTTATTATCTCTTGCCAGTGCCCGTTCGCCTTGCAGTGCATGAACTTCAACAGAGGTTTGACCGTCTGTGGCAGTAGAGAAAGTTTGGGTTTTGCTGCTGGGAATCGTGGTGTTGCGCTCAATAACTTTAGTGAAAACTTCACCTAAGGTTTCGATACCCAAGGATAAAGGAGTCACGTCTAGCAGGAGCAGATCCTTGACTTCGCCGCCCAGTACGCCTGCTTGAATGGCCGCACCCAATGCTACGGCTTCGTCAGGGTTGACAGAGCGATCGGGCATTTTGCCGCCAAAGTGCTTTTGAATTGCCTCTTGAACAGCTGGGGTACGAGTTGAGCCGCCAACGAGGATAATGCGATCGATTTGATCGGGAGAGAGATCGCAGTCTTTCAAAGCCTGGGTAACCGGGTCGATGGTTGCCTGGACTAAGGGCGCGACTAACTCTTCAAAATGGGCACGGGTCAGCTCCATTTCTAGATGCTTCGGGCCTGTCTCATCTGCCGTGATAAATGGCAAATTGACAGTCGTCGTCAGCATTGTAGAGAGTTCAATCTTTGCCTTTTCGGCAGCTTCTCTCAGACGCTGAAGCGCCATTTTGTCAGTCAAAAGGTCAATTTGTTCTTGCTGCTGAAACTTCTGTCTCATCCACTCAACTAAGAGGCTATCGAAGTCATCACCGCCTAAACGATTGTTGCCAGAGGTGGCTTTGACTTCAAAAACGCCATCGCCTAACTGCAGCACAGAGACATCGAACGTACCGCCGCCCAAGTCAAAGACTAAGACAGTTTGATCTTGGTGCTGCTTCTCTAATCCATAGGATAGGGCGGCGGCAGTCGGCTCGTTAATGATGCGCAGGACTTCTAGCCCTGCAATAGTTCCAGCGTCTTTGGTGGCTTGGCGCTGGGCATCAGTAAAGTATGCCGGAACGGTAATTACAGCTTGATTAACTGTTTCGCCTAAGTAGTTTTCAGCATCCTGCTTCAATTTTTGCAGGATCATGGCGGAGACTTCTTGGGGGGTGTAGGCGTTGCTTCTAATTTGCACGTCTACTGTTTCATCGCGCCCTTTGACACAGACGTAGGGAACCCGACACCGCTCTTGTTCGGTATCATTCCAGCGGCGACCAATAAATCGCTTAATGCTAAAAACTGTGTTTTCGGCGTTGGTAACGGCTTGCCGTTTGGCAAGTTGCCCCACGAGCCTTTCGCCTGTTTTGCCAAACCCCACAATGCTGGGCGTGGTTCGCCCTCCTTCAGAGTTAGAGATTACAACAGGCTTACCGCCCTCAAGAACGGCTACACAACAGTTGGTTGTGCCCAGGTCAATGCCAATGACTTTTCCCATAATTTGCGTTCGTGTCTGTGTTCGAGTGAATGAGCGCACAACTGAGAGTACGGCTCAATAGAACCCATTTCATCCTTGCTGAAGTATTCCTCAATCTATGGGAAATACGATCAAGGACACTCGAAAAACTTTGTAACGAATGCATGACCCTTGCAGAGACTAGTAATCGCCGCAGATTAGAAAAGCATTGGCATTTTAGGAATAAATTAGCCTATATCTGATAATCCGTCGTCTGGACTATCGCCATCGGGGGCAGCAGCGACTTTGACCAGGGCGTGCCGAAGGATACGATCGCCCATCATGTACCCGCGCACCAGTTCTTCCATAACTGAACCTTCGGGGAACTCGCTGGTGGGTTCTCTCATTACGGCTTCGTGCAGGTTGGGGTCGAAGTCCTGACCTTCTGCCCGCATGGGAGATACGCCAATGCGCTTGAGAGAATCTACAAGTTGCTTGTAGATGCCCTGGTAGCTCTTGTGAATGGTGGTTTCGGCTTCGTTTTGCGGCTTGATGTGCGATCGCGCCCGTTCAAAGTTATCGACTACAGAAAGCAGTTCGTTAATGGTGGCAATTTTTACCTGAACTTCCAGGTCTTCTTTCTCTTTCGCTGTCCGTCTCCGGTAGTTCTCAAAATCTGCTGCCAAGCGCTTTTGCTGATTGGTCAGTTCTTCAACTTGGGCTGAGCGATCGTCAAGCTGAGCCTTCAATGTATTAATGCTCTGAGTTAATTCTTTAACATGGGCATCCTGTGCCTCAGGGGTTGGTTCTGGGCTAAGGTCAAACGGCTCTGTTTCCGCGTCCAGGATAAGCTCCTCTGCGATCGCTGGCTCAGGAACCAAATTTTCGTCCTGAGATTGAGGTTCGTTTGCGGTTTCTAGATTTATTTCAGCAGACATGGGCTGTTGTTCCATTTGCTCTAAATTCTCTGAGATCTTAGCCGCTGGCTCTTGAATATTTTCTAGTGGGTTCCATTCATTCATAATTATTACTAATTTCAGACTATCCTAATCCAACAGAACTTCTAGCGCTGATGAGATGGGATCGGTCAAACTTCTAAAAGATCACTTCTGATTGTAACGATTTAATGTGAGTAGCATCTCACGAGTTACTGATCTCTTGGTTCAACTTTTTATAAAATCTGGAAGCCCGTGAATTCTGCTCGAAATCCTCTTAATTTACTGCTGCTTTCAACCCCAGTAGGTGCTTTAGGCTCAGGGTTGGGAGGAGGTGTAGAGCTAACGTTGCGAAATATTGCATTGGAGTTGATGGGACGAGGGCACTCGGTAGACATTCTGGCTCCGATGGGTTCGGGTATGCCAGGGCTCTCGATCGCCCCAATTGGCGGCAAGCTTCATACCACAGCCCAAACCCAGGGACGCAATGCTCCTATTGAGATGCCTGGAGATTCGGTGTTAGCGAATATGTGGGAATACGCCCGTGAGAATCAGGACAAGTACGATTTGCTGGTGAATTTTGCTTATGATTGGCTGCCTTTCTACCTGACTCCTTTCTTGGAGACTCCGATCGCCCATTTGGTTAGTATGGGTTCTTTGACTTTGGCGATGGATGCTGTCATTGGGCAAACTGCTGTTCGGTTTCCCGGAACAATTGGGGTGCATAGTCGGGCGCAGGCAGAGACGTTCGAGTTTGCAGATAGGTGTCGATGTTTGGGGAATGGCATCGATTTAAAGATCTACGATTTTTGTGCCGAGCCAGAGAATTATTTGGGTTGGGTAGGGCGGATTGCGCCTGAGAAAGGAATTGAAGATGCGATCGCGGCTGCCGATCGCCTAAGCATCCCGCTCAAAATTTGGGGAGCTATGCCCGACTTGGATTACTGGGACAAAATTTGTATGTTTTATCCTGATGCCGCTTTCACCTACGAAGGGTTTCTATCTACCAAAGCTCTACAGAAAGCTTTAGGTCGCTGTCAAGGATTACTGATGACCCACAAATGGGTGGAGGCGTTTGGAAATGTGGCGATCGAAGCGCTTGCCTGTGGCGTTCCTGTGATTTCTTACCAGCGAGGCGGCCCTGCCGAGATTGTGCAAGATGGCGTGACGGGTTGGTTAGTGAAGCCAGATAGCTTAGATGGGCTAGTCGAGGCGATCGCCCATCTGCCGCAGATCGATCGCCAAGCCTGCCGCTACCGTGCTGAAGCAGAATATTCAATGCTGTCAATGGGCGATCGTATGGAAGCCTGGTTTTACGATATTTTAGAAGCCAAAGTCTAAAATCTAAAATTCATGCGCCCTTGTACTGTTCCCGCTCCTTTGCGCCCCGGTGATCTGCTTTACGTCATCGCGCCCAGCGGTGCGCTGAGGGAGTTTACCGCTTTTCAAAAGGGTGTTGAAATTTGGCGATCGCGGGGCTACCGCGTGGAGCTATGTCCAGGCTACGACAATCGCTGGGGCTACTTGGCTGGGACGGATGAGGGACGGCGATCGCAGCTTGAATTTGCCCTCAAAAATCCAGAATGCCGAGGGATTCTCTGTGCCAGAGGCGGATATGGTGGGGCGCGACTGTTGGAGAACTGGCAGTGGATTACTTCTGAACCTAAGTGGCTGATTGGGTTTTCGGATATTACTAGCTTACTGTGGCGCTTCAGCCTGGAGGGGATTTCTAGTGTTCATGCCCCGTTGCTAACAACTTTGGCGGCGGAGCCAGAGTGGTCGGTGCAGCGATTATTTGATTGGGTAGAAGGGCGATCGCTTGCGGGTGTCTCAAAGAGGGCGTTACCTCCGTTGAACGGCGAAGGCTGGGGCAAGGGTCAGGCAACCGGACTTTTGTTACCTGCCAATCTCACTGTGGCGACTCATCTACTCGGAACGCCAATTCAAGCGTCCTTAGAAAATGTAATTTTGGCGTTTGAAGATGTGACTGAAGCGCCCTATCGCATCGATCGAATGTTGACCCAGTGGCGAATGAGCGGCGCATTTGAGCAAGTTAAAGGGATTGCCCTAGGTCGATTTAGCCAATGTGAGCCGCCTGTCAATGTGCCCAGTTTTACTGTGGAAGAAGTGCTACGCGATCGCCTCTCCGATTTAGGAATCCCGATCGTTTCAGGCTTGCCCTTTGGTCATGATGGCGAAAATGCTGCCCTGCCCGTTGGCGTTCCAGCCCAGTTAGATGGTGAGCAAGGCACCTTAACTGTAGGCGTTGCTTGATATGCTAGAAGGTGCGACTCGCCAAAATGAAAACCATGCCTGCCCTGACCAGTTCCCCCATGACGAATGCTTTTCCTCTGACCGCAGTGGTTGGACAAGAGGCAATTAAGCTTGCTCTTTTGTTGGCTGCGATCGATCCAGCGCTAGGAGGTGTGGTAATCGCGGGGCGGCGCGGCACAGCAAAATCTGTGATGGCACGGGCGATTCATGCGTTGCTGCCACCGATTGAAGTGATTCAAGGCTCTTACTGTAACTGCGATCCCAGCCGTCCCAGCGAGTGGGATGACGAAACGATCGACAGAGCCAGCCACTCCAATGAATTGCCTACCGAAATCATTCCTTCGCCATTCATTCAAATTCCTTTAGGTGTAACAGAAGACCGTCTATTGGGGTCAGTCGATGTTACTCAGTCAATTAAGCGAGGTGAAACTATCTTCCTGCCAGGGCTTTTGGCAGAAGGACATCGGGGCGTTTTGTACATTGACGAAATCAATTTGTTAGACGACCAGGTGGCGAATCTTCTGCTAGGGGCGTTAACTGATGGGCACAACCAGATTGAACGGGAAGGAATCAGCTATCAGCATCCTTGTAAGCCGCTGTTGATCGCCACTTATAATCCAGAAGAAGGGGAATTGCGAGAACATTTACTGGATAGAATTGCGATCGCCCTTTCTGCCGATGCTGTGCTAGGGCTCGATCAGCGCGTTGCAGCAGTAGATCAAGCCACTGAATACGCCGACTCTCCCCAAGCGTTTCTGCAACAGTACGCCGAAGACCTGGATTCAATGAAAACTCAGATCATTCTGGCGCGGGAATGGCTCAAAGAGGTCCAGATTGCCCGTGAGCAAATTACCTATTTGGTCAGCGAGGCGCTGCGGGGTGGCGTTCAAGGACATCGGGCAGAGTTATTTGCCGTCCGGGTAGCAAAAGCCCATGCTGCCCTAGATGGACGAACCGACGTAACCGCAGAAGATTTGCGGCGGGCTGTTGAGTTGGTCATTGTGCCCCGCTCAACGATCGTTCAGACTCCGCCCGATGAAGCACCGCCGCCACCGCCGCCACCTCAGCCCCCACAGCAAAACGAGCAGCAGGACGAGCCAGAGGAAGAAGACGAAGAGGATGACGACGAGCAGCCTGAGCAAGAGCCACCAATCGTTCCTGAAGAATTTATCTTTGACCCAGAGGGTGTAATTCTTGACCCGACGGTGCTTTACTTCGCTCAAATGGCGCAAAAGCGTGGAAAATCAGGTGCGAACAGCATTATCTTCTCCGAAGATCGGGGGCGCTACATTAAGCCAATGCTGCCCAAAGGTGGAAAAGTCCGACGCATTGCGGTCGATGCCACTTTGCGGAGTGCCGCACCCTATCAAAAAGCGCGACGACAGCGGTATGAGCAGACACAAGAAGGTTCGCTATCTCGCAAGAACGTTTTTGTGGAGCAAGGGGATATTCGGGCAAAGCGATTGGCTCGGAAGGCTGGCTCGTTGATTGTATTTGTGGTGGATGCGTCGGGATCGATGGCGTTGAATCGGATGCAGTCTGCTAAGGGCGCTGTGATGCGGCTGTTGACTGAGGCTTACCAAAACCGCGATGAGATTGCATTGATTCCGTTTCGGGGAGAACAAGCAGAAGTGTTGCTGCCCCCAACTCGCTCAATTTCGGCAGCGCGGCGGCGACTGGAGCGAATGCCCTGTGGCGGTGGATCGCCGCTAGCGCACGGGCTAACTCAGGCGGTGCGGGTCGGTACGAACGCCCAAAAGTCGGGAGATATTGGGCAGGTTGTGATTGTGGCGATTACTGATGGACGAGGCAATATTTCGTTGGCGCGATCGCTGGGTGAGCCGATTGTGGAAGGGGAAAAGCCGGACATTAAGGCAGAATTACTGGATATTGCTGGGAAGATTCGAGCTTTAGGAATTCAGCTATTGGTGATTGATACCGAGAATAAGTTTGTTTCGACGGGGTTTGCTAAAGAACTGGCGAAACACGCAGGTGGAAAGTATTATCACTTGCCGAAAGCAACCGATCAGGCGATCGCCGCCATGACCAAAGGCGCACTACGCGACATGACCCGCTAAAAAAGCCCTTTTCTTACGCATAAATAAACTTGGTAGTATTTCACTGATAACCTTGCACTGGCTTACTTTATCCTCCGTAACGCGGCAGTTTGTGCCAAAGTCTGTGCCGAATTGTATGGGTTGTCTACGCGATAGACTTCAACTTTGTTTTCTCCTTGAAGTTGCTTTAGCACTTCCTTCGCTGCTGATTCGCTATGCCCCAATTCAGTTAAGTGAAAGCGGAGAAATCGAACAAGACCAACAAAACCATTGGGTCGATTTGAGTAGAATTCTTCCTGATCACGTAACTCATCCAAAAACTCTGCTTCTGTCAAAGAACTGGTTTGTAATATTGGCGTGTCCTTTAAGCTGTCAGGTGGTAAAGGATCTTCATCTATGGTACGTGCAATGATTTGTTCTTGAACCGCCTCACGTTCAACCTGGGTAATTACTGGTTGCTCAGGTGATTCATAAGCCTCACCAATGATTAGAATAAGTTCATCTGCAATTCGTTTACCGTTAGTCAAATCCTCCTTAGTAAAAAGATTAGTATGTGCAATCTTATTTCTAAGCAATTCCCAATCTTTCCACTTTGATTTGAAGTCTCGGTCTGCGAATGCTGTCTTGAAAAATTTATGGTAGTTTGATTGGAGATCAGATTTAAGTTTTTTGAGAGCCTCGATATCTTCAGGCAGGTGCCTTACGCGGTACTCAATATCTTCACGGGTTAGAAATCCTGAAGTTTGTTCAAAGATCAGTTCACCAAGTTCGTCAAAATCGATTAAGAAAGCGCTATTGTCAATACTTGAACCAAAGACACGTTCATTTTTCTTTCGCATTTTCACTTTGTCATCCATCTCTTTGGATGCGCTGACTTTCCACCAACCACCGCCGAAGCGCGTTGTCATGACATGCGTCAGGTATCCGCGTAATCTATTCTCTACTCGGTACAGGTAGGGGTATAGTTCGCAAGCAATATGCTCAGATACCTCATCTTTCGTGATGTATCTATGCTCAAATTCTTGCGCTTTGATGTAATCGACGATCAGAACCCTCAATGGCTCGATTGCGTCAAATTCGCCAGTCAGACTAATGGAAAACGCCCGCGTTGCTGCTTTAGGCGGTGCCTCTTTACTTACCTTTGCGGCTTGATTGGCGACTTGAAGGAAAGTCGTGCCATCTTCAATTTTCAGAGTTTTTTGATTCAACTCAGGAGTATGCCAGAGTCCTGAGAAGCTACGTATTGCATATAATAGGCTCAACGCATTCTCATATCGTGTTTTCCTACCTGGATCGAGCACCAGCATTTCAAAATTCACAGAACTCATATGAGGTTCTACTCCAAAAATTATCGTATTGATATCGAAAACGCTGATATGTTCTAGAAATATTGTTTTCGTCTGTTGAGGTGTCATAGGTAACGTCTCTACGGAAGCTCAACCATTAGGTCTAGACCACTAGCCGCTTAAGGGTCAGTCTGCAAAGCCTGGGGCTGTAAATACGTCACCATCTGCTCTAGTCCTCGCTGAATGCGACGGGTGACGGTCATGGGGCTAACCCCAATGCGTTCGGCAGCTTCTTTGCGGGAAAGATCGTTGAAGAAGACAAACTCGATCGCCGCTCTGGTTTTATCTTCGAGTTGGCAGAGGGCATGCTGGAGTTGTTGACGGTCTTCTTCTAAACGTTGGATGACCTGGTAGTGTGTGTCGGGTAGGGTTTCGCCGAGGGTAATGGAGGAATCAATTTGCTGAGAAACGGTGGCATCCAGGCTGAGGGGCAGACGGTTTTTGACCGCCATTTTGATTTCGCGCCATTCGTAGACAGAAATGCCTAGTTCATCGGCGATCTCAGAATCGAGGGGTTGTCGTCCCAGGTCTTTAGTTAGTTCAACCCGGACTTTCTGCCCTTCTTTCTGCAAGTCTTGCCAACGACGAGGGACTTTAACCGAACTACTGCGATCGCGCAGAAAATGCAGCATCTCACCCCGAATATAGGGGACTGCGAACGAGCTAAAGGCGCAGCCCTGAGCCGGGTTAAAGCGCTCGATCGCCCGGATTAAACCTAAATAGCCAATTTGTTCGAGGTCTTCGTAGGGTTCAGCACACTGATGGCTGACCCGATGAGCAATCTTGCGAACTAATCCAGCATTGAGGCGGACTAGCTTGTTGCGAAGGGCTACCGAGGGCTTGTGCTGGTATGCCATCAGCAGTTCCATGCTACGGGAGCGGAGAGAGGATTGAGCAGCTATCATCTTAAGAATCCACCTTGCGTCTGAATCTGTTGCCATGCGTCCGATATGGCTCATTGTCGGTATTAGAGACAGGGCAAACCATCGTTATTCCACTGGGATAGAATTTTGTCTCCGTAGAGGTGTAAGCAGAAACACTGACCCTACGGAGATAGACAGAAAGATTGATGGCTAAAGGCTTGTAGAACGATGGGGTAAAGATGGAGCGACCGCTCGTCCGTGAGATGGCTTAAAATATAGACAGGTCTGGATTTGAGATTGAGGGCGATCGCCTTTTTGGGGAGGGTTACGGTTATCTGCAAGTCTGTCAACCTCTCTTAGGGCATCCTGGAGCTTCCGTACAAAAAACCTGATTCACTGTCAATTAAGAGACGAAGCACATGAGCAACACTAGTAACTTTAGAGAAGCGATTCGGAAATCCAAAGGGCAAGCATTAGTAGGTCCTAATGTGATTGCCAATGCCTTGCCTTACCTTGGCGGCGGCTTAGTTCTGACTGCCCTTGGAACCTACGGTGGTTTGAGCGTTATTCAAAGTAACTACAGCATCTTTATGCCCACCTTTATTGGGGCAATGGTGCTGCAACTGATTCTTTTCTTTGTGGCGCGTGGTGTGGCTGAAAAAGGCAATAATGCTGTGGCTTTGCCGCTATTGGCAACCTATAGCCTACTGACTGGCTATACCTTGAGCGGCTTAGTAGCGGTTGCGCTAGGAACAGCAGGCGTTGGCATTGGCGGCGTAGGAGTTGCTGCTCTAGGCTGTGGCGTTACCTTTGTGGTAGCACGGCAAGTGGGGTCTAATCTTTCTGAACAAGATGGTAATGCGCTATCTCAGACAGTTCGCTTAGGGGTGATTGCTCTGTTAGTGGTAATGGTTGGACAGCTAATTAGTTCGCTGTTAGGCTTTTACACGCCAACTTGGTTAGAAATAGGCATCTCTGGAATTGGCGTTTTGCTGTTTGCAGGTGCGGCTGTAGTGGATTTCCATACGCTGCCTCGCATTTATCGCGATGACCAAGGGATCCCGGCGGCTTTGTCGATGTATTTGACTTACATTAACCTGTTTGTTTTTATTTTACGGTTCTTGCTAGCCATGAACCGCGACTAAAAGTGGAGTGTTCGTAAGCTAAGTGAGTGACCTATGAGGTTGAGTCGGGCGGGAGCGATCGCGCCCGACTTGTTTTTGGGGGGTAGGGATGCGGTAGGCTGAAATAAACTGATGAAAACTGTTGATTTAAAACTTAGGACTTATGAACGATAGTCAGCTTCTGTTGGTTTATCTAAGCATTTTGGTGGCGCTACTAGCAGGGGTTGGCTGGTTTTTATTTCGCCAAATCTTTAAGACCCGCCGAGTAGAAGGAACAATGACGCGGCTTCAAAATAAGCTCAATGAGGGAACAGGAACCGCGAAAGAGCATTATGAATTGGGCAGTATTTTACTAGATAAGCAGCTTTACAAACCCGCGATCGCTCAGTTTCAAAAAGCGCTCAAAGCAAAAGACCTGGAAGGATCTGAAAATATTGCCATTATCTACAATGCGTTAGGGTTTACCTACGCAGCGCAAGAGCAGTATGACTTGGCAATTAAGCAATATAAAGAAGCCCTCGAATTACAGACTGGATATTCTACAGCTTGGAACAACCTAGGATTTGCTTATGAGAAGAAGCAATTAACCACTCAAGCTCTCGAAGCTTACGACGAATCCTTAAAGTCTGATCCTAAGAATGCAACGGCAAAGCGTCGATCTGCTTCTCTACGGAAGCGTTTAGTCCCTTCTTCTGGCGTTGCGGAATAGTCTTCAACGCTGGTTCTCTAGAGGGGCTTTGAGTGGATTTCTTTTCTAACAACGCCCCTCTTAGAATCTGACTCTTGCTCAATTCGCTTTCCCTATTTAATGGGTGGTCAAAGGGGCAGCCCACCAGATCATCTGTAATCTCCGTACTGTTTGCAGGTAACACAGGGCATTTAGAGGTCTAACGCTGCCCACTCGGGTTCGCGATAGTAGCGGGTCATGTCGTCAAACTTCCGGAGCTCTGCTCGATGCACCCAAATTTCTTGGGGTGAGTCTACATCCAATGCTTGCTGACTCAAGGACGTGAGCGTTTGGCTAATACTCTGACGGTCTGCTGTGGCTGCTGCATCGCCGAAATAGCCTAGAGTGACGTGGGCAGTAAAGTTGTATTGCTGCTCAATGCCTAGGGCAATTAGGTCAGGGTTTTGGTAGATGGCTTGACGAACCTGCAATACTTGCTCGTAGGAAGATTCGTCGCTAGGGGCAAGGCAAACGCCGATGGCACGGGTTCTGAGGAATAGCCCCATAACTTGCCAGTGAATTGGCTTTTCTCCTTTTTTACATTTTTGAAGGCTTTGGGCAACTCGCTGCTGTAGCTCTGCCTCAAAGGTGGGAGATTCGCTAGCGTGACGATAGGCGCTGTCCCAGATGAGGTCGGCAATAGTCATGTGGAAGCTGGAGGAGGGCACCGGGAAAAACACGCCTGGATCAAGCTGCGCGGTAATCTGCTGTTGATGGTGTTCTAGATATTGGTAGAACGCGGTGTTTTTATCATCTTCGACCCAAGGCGGCGTTAGGAGGGTGTAGCCAGGGAATGGGGTAGCTTGAACTTGCCCTTCGGATGGCTGAAACTTGGGAGATGGCTGAATATGCTGTACTTGAGACTGATAAGCCTCTGGTAAGGTCATCCGCGCTACTCGATTAACGTAAATTTGATAAGAGTCGTCCAATCTACCTGTCCTCTTTTTCCAACTGGGGCGATCGCATTTTATAGCTTCAATTAATGTAACGGGAATCTGAGCTAAAAAATTAGGGAGTAGGGCATGGCAATTTATTTTTTTTGGGGAGAAGATGACTTTGCATTGGGGCAGGCGGTAGCGGCACTGCGCGATCGCACGGTTGATCCAGATTGGGCAAGTTTTAACTACGATAAGCTGCCCGCAGATCAAACCGATGCAGTCGTTCAGGGTTTGAATTTGGCAATGACTCCTGTGTTTGGAACCGGGAGCCGATTGGTTTGGTTGGCAGATACCCTTTTGGCGCAGCGATGTCCAGACGATTTGCTAAGAGAACTAGAGCGGACTTTACCCGTTTTACCTGAAACCACAGTGCTGCTGCTCACTTCTTCAAGCAAATTAGACGGACGCTTGAAGTCTACAAAATTGTTTCAGAAGGTGGCAGAGATTCGGGAGTTTTCGCCAATTTCGCCCTGGAAGACCGATTTGTTGATACAAAATGTGCGGCAGGTCGCGCAATCGGTGGGTGTGAAGCTGACGAATGGGGCGATCGAGCTATTGGCGGAGGCAGTCGGAAATAATTCTCGGCAACTTTATAGTGAAATGGAAAAGCTGCGCCTGTATGTAGGAGAGAGCCAAGCTCCTGTAAATGAGGCGGCTGTACTGAACTTGGTGACGGCTCATACTCAAAATAGTTTGCAGCTGGCAGTGGCAATTCGGCAGGGAGACACAGCGAAGGCGTTGACTTTAGTGTCTGACTTGTTTAGCCGTAATGAGCCTGGGTTGCGGATTGTGGCAACGCTGGTGGGACAGTTTCGGACGAGGCTCTGGATCAAGCTGATGATGGAGACAGGAGAGCGGGACGAACGAGAGATTGCCCGATTAGCAGAGATTGGCAATCCGAAGCAGGTTTATTTTTTGCAGAAAGAGGTGAAGCCGCTACGGTTGGCAAGTCTCCAGCAGACGTTGCCGATTTTGATGGAGTTGGAGTTTGGGTTAAAGTTTGGTGCTGATCCGTTGGAGTTAATGCAGATGAAGGTGATGGAACTGTGTCAGCTTTATGTCTAAGTTTATGGCTAAGTTCTTTTTGCAGGATCTTTTCTGCAAGATTGTCAATGCGTGGAACTTCCTACCTATAAAATGATTCAAAACAATTAATCGTACTCAATCGTTAGGGTTTAGCCCAAGTGTCAGCTATGGTTATTGCTCATCAAATGTCTCACTTCAAGTTCAAGAACCTGCTCGCTCGATCGCTGATGGTGGGAGTGGGAGCGGCCGCCAGTTTGTGTTTAGGGCTTGTGCCTAGTTTTCAAAGTTCTGTGGGGGTGTCTTTCAGCAGTGCGGCTTATGCGCAGTCTATTTCTAACTCAGATGTGCAGAGCTATGCGCGTTCAGTGTTGGCGATCGAGCCTTTACGGCAGTCGGCGTATGAGGAAATTAAGGGCATTAGTGGAAGTGTGCCTCGAATTGAGTGTCATCGTCCCAGCAGTTTGAATGATCTGCCAGGTAATGTGCGGCAAGTTGCAGTAAGTTATTGCAATCAAGCTATTTCTATTGTTGAAGGAAATGGCTTAACCATCACTCGCTTTAATGAAATTCGGGTGGCGCAAGATGCAGATTCGTCTTTGTTGAATCGAATTCAGCAGGCGATTATGGAATTGCGCTAGGGACGTGTCTTAATCATTTGCGGTGTCTTCACACCGCCTGAGAGCAAGCACTGAGCTTCTAAGACAGATAAATTGTTGGCTTTCAGAATGGTGCAAGGTTTGATGAGGGGAACGATCGCCAGTTTTTCCTGTTTTTGGAGACGGGCGATCGCTTCATTAGTAGCAGGTTGAAATTGCATCAGCCAGTTTTTCAGACCTGGGTTATTAAGAATAGCTTTGGGCTGGAAGGCATTGCGATCGACCAGGAAAAAATCGATGTTGTATTTTCTAATGAAGTTTTGAAGTGCAGGGAGAGAAGGGCTGTACTGTGCGTTGATCAGATCAATCGCTCGTTGCCGAATTTGATTGTAATAGCCTAAATGAAACGGTAGAGCGTATTCTTTAGAAACTAGGATCGATCGCTTGCTAAATGCTGGAATATTGTCGATTTCTTCAGCTAGCGATGCAATCAAAATATCTTTGGGTTGCTGAGCAAAGAACTGATAAACTTTGGGCGTGCCACCAATAATTTGAGATTGTCCTTTCAGGAAGATTGCAGGAATAGTAGGAATTAATAGGTCGGCGAGAATAAAGATTGTCGTGAGGACAATCACTACTCTTATCTTTATGTGATTCAAGTTGTGCTGAAGCAACCCTATTCTAAATCTCTCTAACTCTAATGTAATACCAATTCCAGCCGTGATTACCATTGCAAACCAAAAGCTATGCCCTGTGAAACGACTTGGGAAGTACAGCCGGGGCAGAAAGATATGTGCTAGTAGGAAAAGACAAAGCGAAGCATACAGTAGATCACGCAGCAGTGTAATCTTTTCAGAAACAAGATGAGATAGTGGCGATCGTCTCCGAAAGATGCGAAAAAGAACGCTTAGTAGAATAATGGGCGGAACGAACCTAGGAAGTATGGCACTATCACCGCTGATCCAGGTTTGCCAAAAGTCTTGATTAAAGTACCCCAGTCTTCCACCTGCTCCAAACTCTGGCATAGCTTGCATTTGAGCGGCGGTAACCATGGGATTAAAAGCGGACAGATCGGGGAAGAACCTGAGGATGAGAGCGATCGCTAAGCCTGCCCCAACGAGACCGAATAGGTAGGGCGATCGTTGCCTAGAAAGCTGAGGTTTTCCGGTTTTCCACTGCACTAGCCGCATCAACAAGGTGCCAGCTTCTACTAATGCCAAAGGGGGATAAAAGACGGCTTGTAGTGCCACGCTAATCATGCAAGCGATAAAGGATTGTTTAAGCAAGTAATAAATAAATGCTAGAAATAACGGGTATAAAAATGCTCTTGAGGTTCCTGTAATAATTTCATCTCGCATCCAGAGCCCTTGATTGAGGATCAGCGTAGTCAAAAAAGCTCCGAATGGTACTGGAAATAACTGCATCACTACGCCAAAACAGTAGGCAGAAGTAATGAAACCTAAAACAATGGGCAATAATTTGGCTAATAATAAAGGCTCAATTCCTAATTGAGCCATGAAATAATAAAAAGCTTCATATCCTTTTGGATTAATCGCCTGAAAATAGTCAGCAATGATGTCGTTAGGAAAAAGAGTAGGATCAATAAATCGATGCATCCAGAAGATATGCTGTCGGGCATCATCTTGAATTAAGTAAGGATGACTGAAAGCATTGATCAGTGAAATAACACCATAATATACTGGAAAGAAACAGCTAAAAATAAACCAGAAAAACCAATAGTTTTCTTTAGCTTCTTGATTAAAAATCGGCGTGTTTAAAAGTTTTTTTAACATAAAAGTTTTGCCAGATCTCCGCAAGAGTTTACCATAATGGAGTCCTCATCCTAAGCTCTAGTAAATGGCTGCATCCTATCCCCGCAATTTAGTTGGTTATGGGCGTAATACGCCCCATCCTCAATGGCAAAACCAGGCTCGTATTGCAGTGCAGTTTGTCATTAATTACGAGGAAGGGGGAGAAAGCTGTATTTTGCATGGTGATGCTGCCTCGGAATCTTTTTTGTCAGAAAGCGTAGGGGCAACTTCCCTCCTAGGGGTGCGGAATATGAATATGGAATCGATGTATGAGTACGGGAGCCGGGCAGGCTTTTGGCGCTTGCATCGGCTATTTACAGAGCGATCGCTGCCTGTGACGGTTTACGGCGTAGCCATGGCTTTAGAGCGCAATCCTGAAGCTGTGGCAGCAATGCTGGAGGCAGACTGGGAGATTGCAAGTCATGGCTATCGCTGGATTGACTATCAGTATGTGGGTGAGGAGGTGGAGCAGGAGCATTTGCAGCAGGCGATCGCCATTCATACGCAAGTCACGGGGTCACGTCCTTTAGGGTGGTACACAGGACGCATTAGCCCCAACACTCGACGCTTAGTGGCAGCCGAAGGCGGCTTTCTTTACGATTCTGATAGCTATGCCGACGATCTGCCCTACTGGGTTCATGACTTTAACAAACCTCACTTGGTTATTCCTTACACCTTAGACGTGAATGACATGCGGTTTGGAACCTATCAAGGCTTTAATTGTGGCGACCAGTTTTTTGCCTATTTGCGTGATACCTTCGATGTGCTTTATGCCGAAGGCGCTACGGCTCCCAAAATGATGAGCGTGGGGCTGCACTGTCGTTTAGTCGGTAAACCTGGACGAATTGCTGCCCTTGCCCGTTTTTTAGACTATGTGCAAGAACATGAACAGGTTTGGACTTGTCGGCGGATTGATATTGCTCGGCATTGGCACAAGCACCATCAGCCTTAAAGGCGGGCGCAAACCCTAAGGCAGGGCAAACCGAACAAGCAAACTTGCAACAGCACCCAAAACATTCATAAAGTTGCCCCGTGCCCCGCGTTGTCCTTGAGCCGCTGCTGCTTGCATTGCTTCAATGCCTGAAGAAAACTGGGTTGATGCTTCAGTTCCAGCCGTGTTGCCCTGGACAGTGTAAAGCTGCTCCGCTTGCTTAGAATCTTGCAGTGCCCCGGTTTGATCGCCTAGCTGAATACGAGAAATGCCGCGCGCTAGATAAGCATTAGCAAAGCTGCCATCTGCTGCGATCGCCTGATTGTAGTTTTCGATCGCGCCTCTAAAGTTGCCGCGCTGGGCTTCTGCCAGCCCCAAATTATAAAGGTTGTCATGGGTAGCTACTTGAGAAGGCAGCCCAACTGCACCCAAAAAATTTGCCCCCTCTAGATTTGCCCCTTCTAAGTTCGCCCCAGACAACCGAGCGCCTCTTAAGTCTGCGCCACTCAAGTCTGCGCCACTCAGGTCTGCGCCCGTTAAATTGGCATTGAACAAAACAGCGCCGCTGAGGTTGCTGCCACTGAGGTTACTGCCGCTGAGGTTAGCCCGAGTTAAATTAATTTGGCTAAGGTTTGCCTGGTTAATTTGAGCGCCTGCTAAGTTGGCGTACACCAGTCCTGCCCCACTCAGATCGCAGCCTTGACACATTTGGGTGGTAATTAATTGCTGGGTATCTTCTAAATCTTCGGCGTAGCTAGGTGGGGTGAAGTAGAAAGCGCCAAGTGAAGTCCCAGTAGAAAGGGTTAAGGCTAGAAAGATGAGCGGTTTCATACGTTTAACCGATGGAGGTTGATTAAGCAGACTATACCCAGACCAAAAGTTTACTAAAGATTTTGGGAAAAGTGCAGATCTCTTGTCAAAATGCAAGAAACAAAGCAAGAGTTCCCTAATTCCTTCGTAAACTAATCTCACCCCACTATTCTTCACCAAATAGCCTAGCGCCTTGAAGAATGTTCTGCCTATGATACCGTTCGCTGCGGTTGTGCCGAGAGCGGCGTATGAGAAATTTGAGGGGTCTTCCTAGCCGTTTTTGTAAAAATGATTGCTGCTGCCATTGTTCGTAATCTTGGGCGATCGAACCTGCCAAGATCTGCCGCCACTGCCAAGCGACTTGGTTGGCTGTAAAGTCTTTGACCCGTTGGAAGCCGTTTTCAACCATTGCTGCGTAAAGATCTGGGTCATTTTTTAGGCGTTGAAGCGCATCAATAGTCTCTTTGAGGGTACGAACCTCGATAAAGTCGAGGTTAGATTGGCGAATAGCCTGGTAGGCGGGTTCGGGGCCAAGAATGGCAGGACACCCTGCGAACCAAGCGTTGATTAGTTTAAGGGCAGGCTTAACAGTCAGGTCATGCTGGGTGTTATTACGGACGGCTAGGACTACATCGGCTTGGGTATAATCAGTCCATTCTTGAAACAGGCGGGTGGTGGGGTCGGCGGAAGGGTCGGCAGTGACGACAAACTGAATCCCGATCGCGCTCAATTCCTCTTTAAACTGAAGCGTTTTGAAGGGGGCAGCAAGGTTACGCTCCATCCCTTTGAAGACAAGGTTTTCAACTTGGGTACCCCGATCGCTATGACGAGGAATCAAATTAGGTTGGGGCCAATGGGGGACGTAGTGATCAGTTTTATCGATAACATTTAGGGTGTTAATGACGAGGCGCTGCTCACAAATTTCAGGACGACCGCGATCGTAGCGACAAGCCACAACGTAGCTATTGAAGGCGCGATCGCTCGAAACCAAGTCATCATACGGCACAATGCAAATTTTGCCAGGAACATAATCAGGGACAAGGTAAACATTTAAGCCTAAACGCTTGAGACTGATGTAAGACTGGGCTGACCAAATATCTCTAACGCTCAGACAACGTTCATACAAAGGCGAAACATCTGTTGGTAGAGACTCACTTTCTATTAAATCTTGCCAGCGCTCCACGTCCTTGCAAACAAAGTAAACCGGATAAGGCAGTGACTCTAACGGTTCTAAGTTAGACCATTGGGCAGGGGGACGGCTAATTGTCATGGGCAACGCTGCAAGCTAAGGGAAATGGCTGAAGTATTAACAAGGCTATGAACCAGTTTGGGCAGTCAAAACAAGGGTGATAACGACGTTTCAAAAAACGAAATATGGCGATCGCAGCCAATATCTAGGAATTATCTTCAATGTCTATGGCAGTATTTCCGTACATAACCCTAAAAACTTTACATTATTTTAGAATCAGCGTGCCTTCTCAAAACTTGCTCTAAAAACCGAATAAATCCCACATGCGAGTGAAAGATTAGCACTACGGAAATCAATAGAAAAAAGGTAGCCTAGCCTGCCAAAACTCGCTACGTAAATTATAAGGAATTTGATCTAACGAGAAGTCCATATCGCCATAGGTAAGATTCTAACTTCAAACAGTACAAAGTACTTTTCTCGAAGCATCAGAAGGATTACGGATCTTTCATCACTCTATAAATTGAGCAAATTTTAAAGCTTCATAAAAGCTTTAATTTAGGTTTGTAGGTTCGTCGTTAGATGTATTTTTTTTTACATGAAGCGTTGGCTGAGTCTTATCCCGATCGCATTCTCGACATCCAAAAACAACAAATGCGCCGACTGAGAATTGCTAAAAACCCACCCGAAAAACAGTGAAAAGCTAAGCTTTGAGGACAAAAAATTACTAGTGCGTATTGACATGCATCGCTACTCTGCATAAACTTTTCATAAATTCCAATACGTTAGATCACGTGCAGCAAAACGTACTTCAGCACCGAATCAGTATTTCTACTGGATTAGGTACGGAGAAAGGTTCGCCTGATGTGTTCTGTACAAGTTTGGACAAGCCGAATTTGATTTCGGTATCTGAGAGTGGGTTAAATGTCCTGTTGGATTGTCTAACTTTCTGGCTGCATCAACCTAGGCGACTTAATTTCGTCATCCTTTGTAAGTTCCTGAACTATGACCACTATTTGTTCCCTGTTATCCTCAGCCATCTTGGCGAGGATGTTGTACTACTTGGTAGTTGGATTATCGGTCAAGTTTGTCACGGTGTTTGGTCACTTAGCAGCAGTTCCTTTGATGAAAAAAGGGCGATTCAGGCACCCATTGTCGTATCAAGGTAGCGGACATCTCCCTGAAAGAGAAGGGAGGCTTTGCCGATTTGAACAAGGTAAAGCTAATCTAAACTCCGGCTTACGGAATGCTTGGTATAGCCAACAGGTTTGGGGCAGTCGGGGGGATTTTCAATTAATTTTTTTGTTGCACCAGGAGCCACAGAGCTTTGGCAGCAATGATTGTGACGATCTTATCAGCCTTTTAGAGTTTGCAGTTGATAAGTTTGCAGGTCGGCAGTTTGCAGGTCGACAGTTTGCAGGTTGACAAGGTTGATTGCCTGACGATGCCGATAAAAGTTGGACTTTGCACCCAATTTTTTTGAAGAGCATTATCTTGCCACGATAGAGCCGTTGAGCTTTACGAATGTCGATCGCCTAATGTCGGCAGATTAATTCAGGGTGTTTATTTAATTTAGGTTTTTTTGAGTAGATTTCTCCATATTTTGGCGTACTAGAGTTCCTCAGAAGGTTGTAATCGTTAAAAGGTCGTAATCGTTTTTGACGATTTATTCCCAGCGGAAAAGTCTGTGCAAAGTTTGGTTCGGCTTGAAGGTCGTACTTCCCTTTGGACGAGCATGGATTCTCTTTTGTTCCTAAACTGCCCATGGTCTCGAAAATTCCTTATGAACACGGTTCAGGCGATCGCCGAGAGTGTAACGTCCATTATTTTTTGCAAATTATAAGGATCTTATGCCGATGTTCACCTGCACCTCCCTGCGGATTAAAGTTACTTTTTGCCATGCCTAATTTATCTCAGGTCATTTTCCCTAACTGCTTGACAGCGGTTCACACAAAGGTTTTATGGGCAGGGTTAACGCTCGCACTGGTTAGTGCAGAAACCAAGTCTGCACTAGCGGTGTCAGCGCCACTGTCTAAGTCTGTCCTCAGGCTAGAACCCTCCCTGGAACATGCGCTGACCCATGGAGCTACCGCATCTTCTCTTGACGGGAATCTGGCTAATAGTTGGATGAGTGAAATTGAACAGGGGCAACTTGTTCAAGCAACTCCATCGGCTTCAACCCGTCCTCGACCTGCCCCAATTAATAACCGATTTGTAGTACCACCCGGGCTGACCAACCGAGAACCCCAAAGCCAGCCCTTGCCCATGTCACCGAACCTGCCTCTAAACCCTACTCCGCCATCTAGGGGGCAGCCTCCTCCGACTGACCCTTTCGGAGCCAGTGATTCTACACGCAGTCTTGATTTGGGCGCGCCTATCACCACGCCAACCCTCAGATTACAAGGCGCATATGTGTTACAGGGCGATGAGGACAGCATTCGGGCTCGAGCAGTTGGCATCTATCCTTTGGCCGATTGGATTCAGGTAGGAGCCGTAGTTGATCTAACTGATGACGATGACTTCAACATTTTGGAAGGGGGTGGCGTAGACCTCACTGAGCTATACGTAGCAGCAGCGCCCTTCCAAAGCTTGCCAAATCTACGGTTTGTCGTGGGGCAAATTGACTTTACCTCTTACTTCGATCGCAACAGTTTTGCCAAAGATCGAACCACTCACTTTTTTAACTCGGTTTTTCAGTCTAACCCGGCATTGCAAGCAACTACGTTTACGTCGCGTCCAGGTGCCTTGCTGAACTGGACAATTACTGACAATGTGGAGGCGAAAGTTGCCGCTTTTTCGTCAGAGCCAAATCTGGGCGATTTTGCCGTTGATGGATTTGCTGGCGAACTGGGTTTGCGGTTAGAAAATTTCATCATTCGAGGCACCTACACCTCTGCTGTGGATAGCGGCACTCGGACTGGGTTTGATGAAATTTATGGTTTGGAGCGAGGCAATGGGCGAATTGGCTTACTGGATGGCGATCGCGAGGACGCTTACGGTATCAATGCTGAGTACTTTTTCCCCGACATTAAGCTGGGGCTGTTTGGGCGCTACGGACACTATACAAATCAGGATCTAGAAGGCGAAAATACGGCTGATACCTATAGTTTTGGTTTAAATCTTCTGGACTTAATGGTGCCTGACGATCGCCTGGGGCTAGGCTACGGGCGGCAGCTTTCTAACAGCAGTCTGCGAGACGACAAAACCCCTGATGTAATAGAGATTTTCTATGATGTGCGAGTTCTGCCCAACCTTAGGGTGGGCGTTACCTTCCAGGCTTTAAATGAATTTTCAGAAAGCGTTGCTGGATTCCGCATTCGGACTGACTTTGACTTGATTCCAAGGAGAAGGCTGTAACTATGACCCACAAGATAGAGGCTTCTAATCAAAAACCAAAATCTCGACCTGATGGCTGGCTGCTTGGCTTAGGGCTAAGCTCTCTAATGATGAGCGCAGTTCCTGCCATAGCACAGGTTCCCGCTACGGTAGAAGCCGGGAATGCCCTAATTAATCAAGGGCTCATTAATCAAGCCATTCCGGTGCTGGAAGCAGCAGTCAAACAATATCCTCAATCGGTAGAGGCACGTCTGGCGTTAGCAAACGCTTATTTTAGGGCGGGCACTTATACCAACAATGAAGCCGCATTTAGAACGTATAACGAAGTTCTAGCGCTTGACCCTACAAATAAAGCGGCATTGTTTGCTGTGGGTCTGATGGGTGAGTACAAGTTTGATTGGCGGTTTGAGGGCATTGCGGCTCTGACGAGGCTGATTGAACTGGAGCCTGACAATATTGAAGCGCGCTCACAACGGGCGCTGTTAAACGGATACTTGGGCAATTTGCCCAATGCGATCGCCGATTACGATATCGTCATTCCCACCAATCCTCCACCTGAAGTTATTTTGGCAGCGGCTCAGTCGTACACTTACGCCGGAGACTACCGCAAGGCGCTGGACTTATTTACTCGCTACAGAAGTACAGGCGGCACGATTGAGCAGTATGCAGCGATCGCCTACGGTATTGTGCTCCGGGAGACGGGCGACCCGGTTCAATCGGTTGAGATTCTTGAGCAAGCCCTGGCGAATACCACAAGGCTAGACGGTATTGCCATTCGCGCCCGCGCCGCCCTCAGCGTTTCCTACGCTCAGGTTGAGCAGATGGAGCAAGCCATGACCGCCCTGGCACCGCTCGACGGTCGGTTTGACTCTCGGATGATTGTGGCGCGATCGCTCCATCAAATTAATGGAGATTTGGACAGCATTGAGCTAGAGCAGCAAGTCGTTGATATTTACTACAGAGTTCTAGAAGCGCCGCTGCCACCAGACTATGTTGTTCCGCCTGACAATCAGGGGCGCGAGAACTTCTACCTCACTAACTCCATTGCCCGTGAGATGGCAGATGTTTTAAGCAGTATTCCATCAGAGCGACCCCTAGCGCGCAAGCTCTACATTCAGCTTGTCGAAAGCCTGCCCGGCGATCGCATTCTGCCTGTCAACCTTGCCATCATTGAACGGCAAATGGGTTTGATTTCGCGGACAGAGCTACGTACCCGCATCCAGCCTTACATTCAGCCCCTGCCCCCCAGCACCTACGATCAGCGCTTGCTGGCTCAGGCATTGGTACGGCTCGATTCTCCTGATCCCTCTCTGCTGCCCTTCTATCAACCCTTTGTCGATGCCCAGGTCAATGAACCTTTGCTGTGGTTCCGCATTGCCCAGATGCAAATTCAGGGTAACAACTTGGCGGCGGCAAAAGCGGCTTTAACAGAGTATCAAGCCACTCAAGAGGGGCAGCAAGATCGTTATGGCACCCTGCTGTTGCTAGCCGAAATCGATCGCCGGGAGAGTAATCTCGATGGCAGTATCCAGAAGTACGAAGAAATTATTGCTGCCCCTAAGGTCGATCGGGGAATTCGCAGCGGTGCGCTCCAGGCATTAGCGGGTATTTACCGAATTAGAGGGCAACTGCCAGAAGCGATCGCCCTTTATGACCAAATTATTGCCCGCTATCCCGATGACCTTGCCAAGCCCCTCGGACGAGCCAGCCTTGCCTACCAATCCGAAGAAATCACTCAGGCAGAGGCACAAGCCATCCTCAACCAATGGCTGACCACTCGCCCCGCTAGCGACACCCCCTTAGAGCTTTACAGCTTGGTAGCGGCATTGCCGGCTGATCCTCAAAAAGAGGCGCTTTACAACCGCCTGTTAGCGGCTACCCCTGAGTCGGTGCCTGTGCGCTTGCGCCTGTTGCAGGTTGTGGCAATGCGCGACCCCGATGATGCCAGGGCACAACTGGCAGATTTCATTGCGAATGATCCTGAAAACCTGGGTTCTTACTTCATTCAAGGCGAGTTTGCCCAAGGTTTGGGCGACCTAGACTTAGCCAGCGAGGCATATGAGTCCATTTTGGCAAGGAGCGCTCGCAACACCGACGCTCTGGCGGCATTGGGCGGCGTGCGGTTTCAGCAGCGGCAGTACAGTGAAGCCACCGATCTTTATGCTGAAGTCTTGCAGCTAGAGCCGAGCAATCGCATTGCTCAAACAGCGATCGCTGAACTTACAGCGGCACAGGGCAATCGTTTAGAAGCCATCCGAAAACTCGAAGAAATTCAGCGCCAAGATGCTTCTAGCTCTCGCCCCGACACAACCCCTGGCCCAACTCCTGATCCAACTCCTGACCCAACTCCTGACCCCAATCTGGTGCAACGGCAGCAGCGGATTGAGGCTGATTTCCTCCAGCAACGAGGATTTCAACCCCCCTGGGAACGGTACTAGCCCTCTCACCCAAGGTTTCCATGATGCGATCGCTCCTCCGATACTTTCAACGTTCGACCCTGGTGATCCCGATGCTGTTGTTTACGGCTTCAGCGCTGTTGTTGAGTTTGCCAAGCTGTGTCGATAGCATCCAAACGTCCTCAGGGAGACTTTCAACGGCTAGCGCGGCAGTGCGTCCAATTTCTACCTCTGAGCTATTGTCACAAAGCTGGAATGCCTACCGCGATCGCTTTATTCAAGGCGATGGACGGGTAATTGACCGCGAATCGGCAGATCGCACTACCTCCGAGGCACAGGCATATGCCTTACTGCGATCGGTGCTGATGGATGATGCCGCCACCTTTGAACGGGTGCTGAACTGGGGAGAAAACAACCTTCAGCGGCGAAGTTTAGATGGAAATCGCAGCGATCGACTTTGGGCTTGGCAGTGGGGACACAATCTGGAAAAAAATCAATGGTTGCCCCTAGATGCCAACTTTGCTAGCGATGGCGATAGCGATGCCATCACAGCGCTCATTTTTGCTGGGCGACGCTGGCAGCGATCGGATTATCTCGATTTGGCAAAGCTGAAGCTGAAGGATTTGTGGAGCTTATCGGTGTTGCCCTTAAGTAACCCAAATGATAAAAAAAACTACTTTCTACCCGGCCCTAAAGCCGTCTTTCAGCCTCAACCCAACCAAATTCTGCTGAACCCTTCCTACCTTGCTCCCTACGCCTTTCGCCTTTTTGCTCAAATTGACCCTGAGCGAGATTGGCTGAGCTTAGTAGAGAGCAGCTACGACTTATTAGCCGACTCGGCTCAACTTTCTAGCTTGCGTCTACCCAGCAATTGGGTGGTGTTAAACACGAGTACCTACAAAATCTTGCCGAACGACTTGTCCAGCCGCCTCAACAGCCGCTATGGCTACGATGCTTACCGCGTGTGGTGGCGATTGGCGCTTGATGCCGCCTGGTTTGATGAACCTCGAGCAAAGCAGTATTTGCAACAGCATCTAGAGCCGTTGCAGGCAATGTGGCGATCGCAACAGAAAATTCCTGCCGAGATTGATCTCCAAGGTCAAGCCCTCGTGCCCTACGAATCGATCGCACAGTACGCCATGCTATATGCCGCTTTTGCCATTACTAACCCCGCTCTAGCAAACCAGATTCGCCTCCAAAAGCTTCTGCCCGCTTTCCGAGATGGCTTTTGGGAAAACGACTCTGCTTACTACATTCAAAACTTGGGCTGGCTTGGATTGTACCCTCCAGACAGGGTAGCAGCCAACTGGCTCCAGCCATAGATTTATTCCTTCACAACCCCTTAGCAACCCACCTGTCTATGTTTCCTTTCAATCGTCACCGTACTTCTCCCTCTCGCAATCGTCGAGCTTGGCATAAACGCCCTTTAGTCTGGTTCTTTTGTTTAACTTGCCTGGGCACAGGATTAGGGCTATTGCCCACCTTGGTCAAAGCCCAAGCTAGGGGCAAAGATCAGAGTCCGCCAGTCGTGCGTCAGTTTGCCCTCCCCCATCCCCGCACCCCGTTAATTTATCAGCCCCAACTGGCGGCTTCCCTCACCTTGGCTCAAGCGGCATCTCCCAGCCCAACCCCTAGCCCATCTCCTAGCTCAGCCGCTCCTGCCATTTCCCCAACGAACTCAACTTCTGTTGCTGCTAAGACCAATGAACCCATCATTCAGCATGTTTGGGAGTTCAACCGCAACCCCTCTGTTGGTAACCGCCTTCGGCTAGAAGGTGTTTATCCTGAGGGACATGTCGAGTTTACGCGTCCTCAGAGTTGGGATGTGCGATCGGCGCAGGTGCAACTCCGGCTTCAACATTCGCCTTCCCTATTGCCCGATCGCTCTAACATCACGGTACGGATCAATGATACGAGTGTAGGCAGCGTTCCCTTAGGCAAGAGTCAAGGGCAGCCCAACGAGATTGTATTCAACATTCCTGCCAACCTCCTGCAAGACCGCAACGACCTGTCTATCTTGACAGAGCAGCAGACCTCAGACACTTGCTCTAATCCGGCTGATCCGACCCTGTGGACTGAGATTTTGCCCGACTCTAAGGTGATTTTGAACTTTAGACCCAAGCCGATCGCCCTGGGGTTTAGCCGCTATCCCTATCCTTTTTTGGATAACCTCAGCCTCGAAACCAACAAAATTACTTACCTTCGTCCCCAGACCTACACGGCTGAATGGCTGACCGCAGCCTCTCGGTTTGAGACTTCCCTGGGCAGATGGTTAGGTAAGGTACTCCTAAACACCCAGATTGTCGGAGGATTGGGCGACGTGAAAGGGGGCGATCGCCTGGTTGTCATTGGCACGCCCGCTGAGCAACCTGCGCTTGCCCAACTGCCCTTACCCTTTGCCCTCCAAGGCGGCAAATTTGTCGATGCTAAAAAAGCCGCTATTCCTGACGACGTGGGCATTGTGATCATGGCGCTGACTAAAGACAGCCGCGTTCCCACCCTGGTTGCAACAGGCAACGCTCCGGCTGGAGTCGCCAAGGCAGTGCAGTTCTTGGTTCAAGCCAAAGATGCTCAACTAGGTACAGGGCAGGCGCTCACGGTCAACGCTCTGACCGAAGTCCCGACTCCCGCGCCGCGCAATTGGGCAGGCTATATGCCTGTCGAAAACAACTTCCAGTTGAGCGCTCTTTACGATACCAGCGGGGAACTCATTAAAGACACGACCGTGCGAGGAACCAGTGCCCCTCCGGTTCATATTGCCTTCAAGGCATTGCCCGACGATCGCTTCCTCGACGGGAGCGCCATGACCCTGCGCTACAGCTACAGCCCCCAAATGGACAGCCGCACCTCGGCGGTCGAAGTCCGTATTGACCAGGTGACCGTTGCCTCTAAGCGGCTGAGCTCTAACGGGGGTGAACGGGAAACCTTTAGCTTCCGTTTGCCCGAAGAAAAGATTAAATCTGACTCGGTTATGGATGTCCATTTTGTGATGAAGCCGGAGGCAGGCAGCGAATGTGGCTTAGAAGCCGACCAACAACTTTGGGGCACTGTCCATGCCAATACCAGCTTCGAGATGCGCCGCGATAACGTGGTGCGCATTCCTGACTTAACGCTGCTGCGAACCGGCTATCCCTTCACCGAACCTCAGGATCTCTCGACAGCCGCGATCGCGCTTCCCACTAACCCAACCGAAAGCGATGTGCAAACCCTGCTGGCTTTTAGTGAGCGTTTAGGGCGAGTCAGCCAAGCCGAATCAGTTAAAACCCAGGTATTTGTCGGTGAAGTTCCGAAGGAAGCGAAGGATCGGCTCAACGTGGTTGGCATTGGCACCCGCGATCGCCTGACTGTGCCCGAAGTGTTCCAAGAAAAAGAAGGGTTTAGCCTGGGCAACGCCTTTACTCGCCAGTGGGAACAAAGCCAAGTGCAAACCACCAGCGACAACGAAGGAGTGGTTAAGGCGATCGTTTCCCCTTGGAACAAAGATCGCCAACTCATTGCCTTTACAGGACAGACCGAGCAAGGGCTGGAAGAGTTGCAATCCCTTTTTCAGCAAGAGTCACTGTTTAGAAAGCTGGGCGGCGACACGTTGTTAATTAGCAGCAATACGCCCACGCCTGTCGCTTCAAACCCCGATGATTACAACACTCAGTACCTCCAAGAAGCCAAGCAGCGCCGCGTTGCCAATACTAGCGTGGTCGGGCGAGTTGTGTTGTTCTTGCAAGACAACTGGTTCATGGTGCCTGCTGGGATTGCTTTGGTGGCGCTTCCTCTGTATGGCTTCTCTCAGCTTTATCTCAATCGCATCGATCAGTAAGGAATCAGTAAGGAAAATTAATATGGCAAGTATTACTCCCCCCGTGCAGCCGCGTAGACAACAATCTTGGCTGACTCGCGGGTTTATGAATCTACCGAACTGGTTTGAGCAGTTGTTTCCCAGAGCCGGAAAGTGGCAAGTGTTCTGGATTGTTATGCTGTTGCTGCTGCTCTCGGTGCCGTTGATAATTACGCCGCTTGATCTTTGGAAACAGATTTTTGTGGCAGGCATGTTAATTGTGCTAGGTTGGTTTGCCGTCAAAATTGAGGCGCGGCAAGGGCAAAAGCGTTATAGCGAATATCTGCACGTTTTTCTGGCATGGCTGAGTATTGTCACAACGCTGCGATATTTGTATTACCGTACCCACTACACGTTGGCGTTGGATAGTTGGGTGAATGGTTTTTTTAGCATTCTGCTGTATGCCGCAGAGCTATACGCGATCGCCACTCTTCTGCTCTCTTATTTCCAAACTTTGAGACTGCGCGATCGCCATGCCTTAGACTTATCTACTGTTCCTGGCGACCAGCTTTTTAGCGTTGATGTTTACATCCCGACTTATAACGAAGATGTAGCGATCGTGCGGAAAACGGTGCTGGCTTCTTTGGCGATCGATTACCCCGAAGATAAAAAGGAAGTTTATATTCTTGATGATGGACGCGATCCAAAATACCGCGATCGGCGGGAACAACTCCGTCAGATGTGCGCTGAATTAGGCTGTACTTTGCTTACCCGTGACAACAATGAACACGCCAAGGCTGGCAACATTAACGCCGCCCTCACCCGCACCAGCGGAGATTTAATCCTCATCCTAGATTGTGACCACATTCCCACCCATCAATTTCTGCAAGAAACCGTCGGCTTCTTCTACAAGCCTAAAGTCGCCATGGTGCAAACGCCCCACTGGTTCTACAACCCTGATCCTTTTGAACGGAATTTGTTAACGCGTGGACGGGTGCCTGTGACCAACGAGTTGTTCTATAAAGTGATTCAAAAAGGGAACGACTTCTGGAACGCTGCGTTCTTCTGTGGATCGGCGGCTGTGATTCGTCGGGACTATGTCTTGGATGTCGGTGGTATCGCAACGGGAACGGTGACTGAAGATTGTCATACCTCGCTGCGTTTGCACGGTAAAGGCTATGAATCGGTATACTACGACAAAATTATGGTGGCAGGTTTAGCACCCGAAACCTATCCCTCCTACGTGAAGCAGCAAGCCCGTTGGGCACGGGGGATGGCGCAGATTCTGCGGATGGAGAATCCTTTATTTAACCAAAAGTTGAAGCTGTCTACCCCGCAAAGGCTCTGTTATTTTTCAGCCTCTTCTCACTTTTTCTTTGGGTTTCCCCGGATTATGTACGCTGTTGCTCCGGTCTTATTCCTGTTGTTTAATATCAACATTGTTCGAGGGTTGGGGATTGAAACTTTGGCGTATGCGGTGCCCCACATTATTTTGGGAATGAACGCTAACTACATCACCAATAAGAACGCCCGCTTCTCTTTTTGGAACGAGATTTTTGAGTATGCAATGGCGTTTCAAAACGGGATTGTTACGGTGTTGGCGTTGATTAATCCTAAGCTGGGCAAGTTCGATGTGACCGATAAGGATTTGCGCTCTATCACGCGCCGCAGCTTTGACTGGGGCCCGACTCGCATTTCTCTGATTTTGACGATTCTGTTGATTATTTCTTTAATCGCTGTTCCCTTCTGGCTGCTGCTTCGCCCCGAAGTGACTGAGGCAGTTGTGATTAACGGTCTTTGGGCAATCTTTAACCTAATTTTTCTCAGCGGCGCACTGTTGGTTGCATTTGAGCAGCCCCAACTTCGCCAAGCCCACCGTTTAGGTCGGCAGCTTGATGTGGTTGTGAGTGATGCTACGACCACTTGGCACGGCAAGACGGTGAACATTAGCGAGAATGGTGCTCACATTGTGTTGGAGAGCAGCAACCATAGCCTGCCAGAAATGGTGCAAGTCGAGGTAATGGGTGACTCTGACACGCGCGCTATTGTAAATGGAAGAATCACGCGGCTTGACCCAACTCGCGCCGATCAAGTTTCTCTGTCGTTAATGTTTGAGAATGTAACCCAGGCACAGTCTGATGCGCTGGTGTTGGTGATTTACTCGGATGTGGAGCAGTGGTACTCGCAGCAACGGGTAGAAGTCGATAAGCCTTTGGAATCGTTGCGATTTCTGGCGGCTGGTGTGCTTCGGGCGTTCCGCGATCCTCGTCCGGGGCGATCGGTACAGCGGGCGCGTACTTAGGTTAGTTGTATTACATTTAGCTCAGAAAAATCATTGCCCTCCTGTACGCTATTGTGCAGGAGGGTTTTTTCATGGTGCAGCAACAGAATTATCAATCCCTTGAGCCGTTGCAACAGCGGCAACGGTTGTGGGAACTGGCGATCGCCTTCTTCAAGTTAGGTATATTTGCCTTTGGTGGCCCGGCTGCCCACATCGCCATGATGGATGATGAAATGGTCAAGCGCCGTCAATGGCTGAGCCGCGAAAAGTTCCTGGACTTAATCGGCATCACCAATCTCATTCCGGGCCCTAACTCGACTGAAGTAGCAATTCATATTGGCTACGAACGCGGGGCATGGTGGGGGCTGCTGATTTCGGGTTGTTGCTTTATCTTGCCTGCGACGCTGATTGTTTGGGGATTGGCGATCGTTTATGTGCAATCGCAATCTTTGCCGCAAGTGGGCTGGTTGTTATATGGCGTTAAACCTGTGATTATTGCGATCGTTTTGCAAGCGCTATGGAAGTTGGGCAAGACTGCGATTAAAGATCGACCAACCGCGATCGCTACGTTTCTAGTCGTCCTATTTTCCTGGTGGCGTTACTCAGAAATATTGCTTTTGCTCTTGGCGGGTTTAGGAGTGATGCTGATTAAGAACAGGCGATCGAGTTGGTTTTCTGCGGGATTGCCCATTCCTCTGCTCTTACAGATTGCTTCTCCCTCAACCCTTGGCGCAATGAGCAGCGTTAATATTTTCCTGACTTTTCTAAAAATTGGTTCGGTGCTTTACGGCAGTGGCTATGTGCTGCTGGCTTTTTTACAGCGCGAATTTGTCGAGCGATCGCCCCTCCTCACGTCTCAACAAATTTTAGATGCTGTCGCCATTGGGCAAATTACACCAGGGCCCATCTTCACCACCGCAACGTTTGTGGGATATTTGCTGGGGGGAAACGGAGGAGCGATCGCGGCAACGGTGGGAATTTTTCTGCCAGCATTTGTTTTTGTAGCGCTCATTAATCCTTGGATTGATCAATTACGTCAATCTAGTTGGGTGAGTGGCTTTTTAGATGGCGTGAATGCTGCATCGCTGGGGCTGATGGCAGTGGTGACGGTGCAACTGGGGCAGAGTGGCATCGTAGATATTTGGACAGGAGCGATCGCGCTCATCAGCGGGGTTTTGCTGCTAAAGTTTAAGGTCAATTCGGCGGCGTTGGTCATGGGTGGAGCAATCATTGGCTTGCTCCTTCATCTAATAGTGCCTAGTGCTGTGAGTTAGTTTTGCTTATGTCTGTTCTCGTGTTCGGTAGTCTCAATATGGATCTGGTGACGCGCACTCATCGCCTCCCTCAAGCCGGGGAAACGATCGCTGGGTACAGCTTTGAAACCGTTCCGGGTGGCAAGGGTGCAAATCAGGCGGTGGCAGTGGCGCGGCTGGAAGTGCCTGTGCACATGGGAGGACGAGTCGGCGGAGATGAGTTTGGCAAAATGCTGATTGAGAGTTTGCAGTTGGCTGGAGTGAACTGTGAGGGCATCAAGGTTGATGAGACAACTCGATCGGGTGTGGCGGCGATCGCTATTGATGATTCTGGCGAAAATCACATTATTATCGTTGCGGGTGCTAATGGACAAGTCGATGCATCCGATGTCGATCGCTTGCCATTGTTGGAAATTCAGGTTCTGTTGCTCCAGCTTGAAATTCCTTTGGCGATCGTCCTGGCTGCGGCACAAGTTGCTAAACAGGCAGGCATCACTGTTATCCTTGATCCGGCTCCGGCTGCAAACCAGTTACCCGCAGAACTCTACGCAGCCATTGATATTTTGACCCCTAATCAGGTCGAAGCCGAGCAACTGACGGGCATTGCGGTACAAGATCAAGCCTCCGCAATTCTGGCAGCGAGACGATTACGACAGCAAGGAATAGGAACGGTGATTATTAAAATGGGGGCACAAGGGGCGCTTTGTGCAACGGCAGCAGAAGAGTTTTGGGTGTCGCCTTTTGCTGTGAGAGCGATCGATACGGTCGCAGCGGGGGATGCCTTTAACGGGGGCTTAGCTGCTGCCTTAGCGGAGGGGCGATCGTTACCAGAGGCTTGTCGGTGGGCAGCCGCAGCCGGAGCGTTAGCTACCACGGTGAAAGGGGCGCAGTCTGCCATGCCAACAAGAGCCGAATTGATACGACTGATGAGTTGACTAGAATTGCATTCACTCAGCAATGCCCACGATCGCATTGTGTCGGTTCACAATCGTATTGCAAAAAAGACAACGGCATTGTGTTAGCCCGCGATCGCATTGTGTCGGTTCACAATCGTATTGCATGGAAGGACAATGCCATTGTGTCGGCTCACAATGGCATTGTAGAACTGACGATCGCATTGTGTTGAATTGCAATGGCATTGTAGAGAGCACAATTAAATGTTGAGCGATGGCAATCGCATTGTCGGGGCTACAGCATAGATACACGTAGCCCCTGATGCTTTTAGTTTATCTCACCAAGACACTTATGTATTTGCCATTGGCAAACGGGGCGGGAATAATCGGCGTGAAACTGACGCGATCGCTGGCAATCTTTTTAACGTAGAACTCGTTGATTAAGTGCGTTACCTGCTCCCGTGTGCCGACTATCCATACCTGCGCTTTGTCGCCGTGCGGAACGGGCAGCAGTTCATTAAACTCTGTAGTCATCACTATTTCCCTCGCTAATGTTGGGTTGAGATGAAAAGCTTAAGGCGTGGTATCCTAACCACTTGTTTAACATTAGCGAGATGAAACGATAAGATCGTCACAGCCTAGCCTTCTGCTACCTCAGAAAGTCAGGTTAGCTGGTTAGTTGTGTTAGTAGCACTTCTAGCCAGCGTCCTCACCTTAAGCCTGTTTACTGGTATCAAAACCAGTGTTGATTAGCATAAGGGCAAAAGCGGGTTTGACACAAGTATTTTGGGGCAATTGATTTTGTAGAGGCGATCGCCTCATCAGTGGAGCGATCGCACGTTGAAGAGAAAGATCGTGGCGATCGACCGGAACATTATGTTGCTCAGCCCTTGAGAGGAATGCTTACAATTGGTAGTAGAGTAGATTCGCATACGTCAAGACAAATGACATTACAAGATCTACAAAAACAAGCACTAGAATTACCAACTAGCGATCGCTGGCAGTTGGTGCAAACTCTTTTAGAGTCTTTAAAGCCAAAAACTCACCCAGGATTAAAAAAGGGAAACCTGTCTCGGCTGAGAGGGATTGCTAAAAGTCCCGTAGCAGTAGCTGACTCTGACTTGAAAGAGGATTATGTTACATACCTCGTTGAGAAGTATCAGTAATGCGAGTTTTGGTTGATACCAACGTAGTTCTTGACTTCCTCCAAGAACGAGAGCCATTTGTAGAAAATGCAGCAAGACTATTTGAGCGTATTGACGCGGGTGAGATCGAGGGATTTATCGCAGCAACGACGATTACGAACATCTATTACATTGTTCGTAGAGCAGCAGGGACAAAAGTAGCTCAAGATGCCATCGCTCAAGTCCTGGCAGATCTAAACATTTGTGCAGTGGATCGAGAAGTAGTAGAACTAAGCCATTGCACTGAATTTTCGTGATTTTGAAGATGCAGTGCAATATGTCTGTAGAGTCGTGAATCATGTAAATGCGATCGTGACTCGTGATGCATCTGGATTTATCGGTGCAGAGATTCCAGTCACGTTGCCTGAAGAACTTGACACCATCTGAGAATCTAATTTCTATGAGTTCTCAAGCTGTCTATTGAGGATAGTGCGATCGCTGAGGGATTAAAACCCCGATATCTAAATGCGGGATTGGGGAATTAAGGAGATGAGTGCAATCGCCGATCTTGTAGGTTGCGTTATCGACTCTTGCATAAAACGTTAAGTGCTAGGCTTGTTAAATGATGCTTGGGAGAGCTATGTATGCCGCCTACCGCTCAAGAGGTCTACAACTCAGTCATTCAAACTTTATCGCCGACTGAACGCTTGCGCTTAGCAACGCTAATTCTCAATGAGCTAGTCCAACAAAACTCATCAGTCATCCATCAGAGCGATTATTGGACTGAGCAAGATCAAACAGATATTGTTGATTTCTCGTTGCATCATGCCGCTTCCCTATTTTCAGGTGAGAGGATGTCTGAGAAGTATCAAGGATTCTTACACTCGCCCCCCAACCCCCCATTCTGGGGGACTTCCGCACCAGTCCTCCTTCAAAGTCCCCCAGAATGGGGGATTTAGGGGGCGGATCGGATAACAATCTAGACTTCTCAGACATCCTCTGAAGAGGCTGTTTAGTGGTATTTAATCCGGGTGCTCTGGTGAGCGTTGATTTCCCTGGCATCACATGATAGTATCGATCGCCAAACAGGCAGTCATATTCGGTTAACGACCCAAGGAAATAGAGAGCACCACTCATATCTCAATTTAGCAACGCCCGAATCGCGCTAACTCTGCTTCAGCGCTCCCTCTGCATCTAGCTGATCTAACATTTCAATCATTTCCCGTTCAAAAGTTACCTGTGCCCGGTTCGTTCGTCCGCCCACAAAGAAGCCTTTGTCAGTTTGCAGCGCCCAAACCTGGGAGTGCGACACATAGCTCATCACCACACCCAGCATCACTAGCCCAAAACCCAGATAAACCGCCGGAATGCCAGGATCAGCCTTAATCTGTAGCCCAGTGCTACCAATTACTTTCTCGATCGCCAGATTCACGCCATTGACTTCTGTAGATCTGCCTTCTCGCACCGTCGAAATCAGCTTGCCTTGCAGGTCATAAATTAACAACGTGCCCTGAAGATCTTTTGCCAATACATAAACGCCTTCTGTCAAATCTGGCTTGGTCGGAATCAACGTGCCCCAAATCTTCCCTTTGCCGCCCGTATCCAGTCGCTCCATAGGCAATTGCAGCGTGGGGCTATTGTTGAGGTGAACTTGCACTGCCGCTACGCCCCAATCTGCCTGATACATCGTGACTCCATTGTGGCGCAATGGCTTATTAACGTGAATCGTTTGGCGATCGACTTCTTCACCCGTCTGATTCAACACTGATAAATCGGAATAAAACTGATCGATCGCCCCCGCAGGCGTGTAGTCAATCCAAAACCGATTTACCTTCACCGACCAATCTTTCGGAATTTGCGCCGCCGCCCAAGGCCCCGCATCGAATACATTCGTGACCTTAAACGTTTCCCCGCTCGGAATCATCTCTTGCGCAAAGAATCCCGTCATTGCGCCGTAGATGGAACCCGCCAGCGTAATCAACATAGCGGCATGAACGAAGATAGGGCCCACCCGTCCGGCAATGCCTTTCCGAGCGTATAGCTTGTCACCTTCTTGAAAGACTTTGTAGCGCTTTTGCTTCAAGAGAGTCATCAGAGTCTCTAAAGAGCCTGCCTCAAATTCAGCGCTCAGCGCCAACTTTTGAAACTGCCGCGACTGATCATAAAACTTCCAACTGCGGGCGGCTTTGAGCGCTGGAAACTGTCGGGTAAAGGTGCAGGCAGTTAGACTAGAGCCAAACAAAATCAGCAGCGCCAAAAACCACCAGGTGCGGTAAACATGATCTAGTCCTATGGTGAGTAGCACTTTCCAGGTTAGAAATCCAAATAGTGCGGGGCTTTCGGGATAGTTAGCTTGGTAAAAAGAGAGCGCTTGACCCTGTTCAATGACGGTGCCAGAAATGCTGAAGAAGGCGATCGCCAGTAAAAGCGCGATCGCCAGCTTGAGATTTGCCAACAGCGGCAACAACTCCCGCTTAAAATACTGTCCAGGCAACGTACCCCAGCCCATCAACTTAGTTGAAAAAGAAGTTTCTGTCATAACCTAAACCGACCCAGGAAAGATCCGAAACAGCAGCGAAAACACCCCAAACCCAACCAGCAAGCTACCGCTCACCGGATTAATCCATCCCGACCAGCGCCGCAACTCTAACAGCTTTTTCAATGAGGCTGTAAACGTCCCGGCAATAATCAGCGGTGCCACATGACCCGCAGTGTAAGCCAATAGCAACGCACTGCCCAATAGCGGATCGCCCGTCGTCGAAATCCAGCCCAGCAGCGAAGCCAACACCGGGGTACTGCAAGGCGAAGCCACCAACCCAAACGTCAGCCCAATCAAGTACGATCGCACTCCCTTCGGCAAATCCTTAGAAATCCAATCCATGCCGACACCTGCGGGCAACCGCAACGGCAATGCCTCCAGCAAGTTCAACCCCATCAAAATAGCAATCACGCTCACCACGATGGGCAGCCCCACTCCTACCTGTCCATACACTCTGCCAACTACTGCCGCCACAATGCCCAATCCTGCCAGCGTCGTCGCCAAACCCAGCGCAAACCAGGTGGACTGGACAGCAGCTTGTAAGCGGCTTTTAATCTCATGACCGCCGATGTAGCCAACGGTAATGGGCAGCATCGACAACATGCATGGGGTCAGGCTGGTTAGCAAACCAGCGGCAAAAATGACTCCAACGCTAAAGGGGGTGAGATGGGTTAATTGTGCAGATACGGAACGATTGGCAAATTGTTCTAGGGAGTATAGCCAGGTTTGCAAAGATTCGAGCATAGGGGAAGCGGCGATCGAAATCGGTCAATGGTCAGTAGAGATCAACCAATAGATAGAAGTGCAATCTCTAGTGTTCTATCTCATTCTACCTAATTGGTTGGAGGCAAGGATTTCAATTTGCCAAGCTTCTCCTATTTTGAGGGCGATCGCTTCTTCCAAAAATTTTGTCTATCGCTTGTCTATTCATCAATGAAATGACCTGAGCCAAAACCGATGCGTTCAAATCTTCTAAACTAAGAAAGTTAGAAAAGAAAGTTAGAAAAAGCCAAGTTGCGGCAAACAACGCATGAGAGTCAGCCAGCCAGTCATCGCTTCCGAGCAAAAAGTGAGTCAGCAACTTTCTACCTTTCGGCGCTTCTTGCAGTATCTCCGCCCCTACCGCCGTGAACTGCCGATCGCCATCCTCTTGGTTCTAATTGGTGCAGCATCTCAGGCATTCGGACCTTTTTTCATCGGCTGGTCGATCGATCATTTAATTGCTCAAGGTAACCAGCAAGGATTATTGCTGCTACTAGGATTGTTAGCAGGCATTTATTTTATTGGCGTTTTTGCCATTCGCGGACAAATCTTGCGGATTGGCTCCATCATGCAGCGGTTACTGGCACAGTTGCGGCAAGATATTTTTACCAAAATTCAAAGTCTACCCCTTAGCTTTTTCGATCGCAGTGAAGCAGGCGACCTCATGAGCCGCTTGCTTAATGATGTCAACACCGTTAACCAAGCCTTCGGGCAAACCGTCGCCCAAATGCTGGGCAACCTGTTCAGCTTGGTGGGCATTGTTATCGCCATGCTGTTTATCAACCTTCAGTTGGGCTTGTTGAGCAACTTAGCAGTGCCCTTGATGATTTTTACAACAGGGTTATTTGCTCGTTGGGCAAGAGCCAGATTTCGCGTTACTCGCCAAACCATTGGCGAACTTTCTGCCAAGCTCGAAGAAGACATTGGCAGCGTCCGAGAAGCCCAAGCATTCAACCGCGTATCGCTTAATATTGCCGAATTCGACACGCTCAACGCCGCCAACCGAGATGCCAACGTTCAGGCAGTGGCAATTACCGCCGCCTTTTTGCCCTCCATCGACTTCCTCAACACCATGGCAACGGCTAGCGTGTTGGCATACGGCGGCTATCTTGCCGTGACTGGAGCCGCCACCGTGGGCGTTGTAACTTCGTTCCTACTCTACGTTCAGCAGTTTTTTCGCCCCATTCAAATCCTCAGCCAGTTCTACACCCAAGCTCAATCGGCGTTTGCTGGGCTAGAGCGAATTTTTCAGCTGTTAGACGAACCCGCACAGCTTAAAGACGCTCCTAACGCTGCCATCATGCCGCCGTTGCGAGGTGAAGTCACGTTTGAAGAGGTAAAGTTTGGCTACACCGCTAATCAGCTTGTTCTTAAGGGCATTAATCTTTGCGCTTATCCGGGTGAAATGATTGCGCTAGTGGGACAAACGGGCGCTGGAAAGAGCACGATTATTAATCTGATTTTGCGCTTTTACGATGTGTCTAGCGGTGCTGTGAAGATCGATGGCATTGATGTGCGCAGCGTCACGCAGGCAAGCTTGCGCCGTCAGATTGGCATTGTGCTGCAAGATAATATTTTGTTTAGCGGCACGGTTGCCGAAAATATTGCCTTCGGCGATCCACAGGCTTCGCAAGCAGATATCGAAGCGGCAGCACAGGCTGCAAACGTCCATGAATTTATTATTTCATTGCCCCAAGGCTATGCGACGCAATTGGGCGAGCGAGGTGCGCCCCTCAGTCAAGGGCAGCGACAGTTGATTAGCATTGCGCGAGCGGTGTTGATTGACCCACGCATTTTGATTTTGGACGAGGCGACTAGCAGCATTGACACCCGCACTGAAGCACTGGTACAAGCCGCGATCGCCCGTCTGCTCAAAAACCGGACAAGCTTCGTGATCGCTCACCGTCTCAGCACCGTGACACAAGCCGATCGAGTGCTAGTCATTCAGCAAGGTGAAATTGCAGAACAAGGAACTCATGATGAACTGATTGCGAAACAAGGCGTATATGCTAATTTTTATGCGCTACAGTTAGGCGCACCTGTTCCAGCGCTGGGTTAGTTGATTGAACTTATTTATTATTTATAGAGGATTCTGTGATTTATGAAAGCATCGACCCTAGGGCTTTTTCGTATTTCTGGTTTGGGTGTTTCTAGTTTGATTGTTTCTGGATTGGTAATGACTGCTGAGGGAGCTATCGCTCAAAACATCTGTGCTTCTGCCACGACCCAACGAGCAATTAACCAATGCGCCACGCAAGCTCGACAGCAAGCTGACCAAAACCTGACAGACTTTATTGCAGATTATCAAACTCGCCTATCTGCTGAGCAAGTAGTTTTGCTGCAACATACCCAGGAAAGTTGGAAATTATTCCGTCGCTTTTCCTGCGAGTTTGAATCTAGCGGAGTTGCAGGAGGCAGTGCTTATCCAGCGATTTTTTCAAATTGTATAGCGGCAAAAGCAACGGCACGGCTAAATGAATTACAGCAACTCGCTCAGTGTGAAGAAGGTGATTTAAGTTGTCCTGCTCGTGAAATACCGCGTTCTCAAGAGTAAGAATTTAAGACCTCTCCCCAAACCCCTCTCCTGAAGGAAAGGGGCTTTGAATAAGTTGATAATTTTAGGGGTATCAGCGTTCGATCGCCCTAGTTCGTCCAGCGCTTTACGCAGGAGTTTAAAGCAGCACCGTAGCCCGTTCTGCCAACGTCGATCGCTCTCCCTTTGTCAAGGTAATGTGACCTGCCAAAGCTTCTCCTTTAAACTTCTCAACCACATACGTTAATCCGTTACTGGCTGCGTCCACATAAGGGTTATCGATCTGATCAGGGTCACCTGTTAGGATGACTTTAGTGCCTTCTCCAGCTCTGGTTAAAATTGTTTTTACCTCGTGCGGCGTTAGGTTCTGCGCCTCATCCACAATTAAAAACTGTTTAGGAATCGTGCGTCCTCGAATGTAAGTCAGCGCTTCTATTTGCAAGATGCCTCGCTCGATTAATTCCTCGTGACCGCGCCGCCAATGTGCGGGTTTACTATTGGGATCTTGAGTACCAAAGATTAAATCAAAGTTGTCGTATAAAGGCTGCATCCAAGGCGTTAATTTGTCGCTGATGTCTCCGGGTAAATAGCCGATGTCTTTGCCCATGGGGACAACGGGGCGGGAAATCAGGAGGCGTGTGTAGAGATTTTCGTCGGCTACTTTTTGCAGACCCGCAGCGATCGCCAACAGGGTTTTTCCGGTTCCTGCTTTCCCCACTAGCGTTACTAACTGTACCGAATCTCGCAGCAATAGCTCCAACGCAAAATTCTGCTCCCGGTTACGAGCTTGAATCCGAGAAACCCCAGTCCGAGGCAATTTATTAAGCGGCACAATTTTGCCATGACCACCATCGACAATGGCAAGAGCCGTATGAGAAGGATTCGCTATATCGATCAGCGTGAGTGCCTGGTTCGGTAAAAACTCTTCGTTTAAGGTGATACCACCGTAGTGAAACAGGCGATCGATCTCCTCAGTCGTTACCATTACCTCAGCCATTCCGGAGTACAGATCATCAACGTCAATTTTGCCTGCTTCGTAGTCTTCTGCATCTAGTCCTAGGGTATCGGCTTTAATACGAACGTTCGTGTCTTTACTAACCAATACGACGGCACAGTCATGCTGTTTTTTGAGTTGCAAGGCAACTGCCAAAATCATATTGTCGCCGCTATCGCGTTCAAGTTCAGCAGGCAGTTGTTGCAGCGTTTCGCGATCGCACAACGCCACCCGCAATAATCCGCCGCCGTTCACTGCAACCCCTTCAACCAAATGTCCTTGTTTCCGAAGAGCATCCAAGGTGCGAGAGGCTTGACGCGCATTGCGACCTGTAATTTCGGGTTGTTTCTTAAAGCGATCGAGTTCTTCAATAATCGTCATGGGCAAAATGACGGTATTATCCTCGAAGCGCAACATCGCCGATGCATCATGGAGCAAAACATTAGTATCAAGAACGAACACTTTCTTCATCAAGAACTCTCAGAACTAGAATATAATTGATCATGCCCAATTGGCTGCGGCACAAGTATTACAGAACCGGGTACGGAGTTAGGAAACCCTAAGGTAAGAAGCGATCGAGAGCCGCCTTCAGTTCCTCAATTTCCATCTCAATATTGCCTTCCTTGGCAGCGCGGGCAATACATTCTGTTAAATGCTCATCTAAAATAATGCGCGACACGCGATCTAAGGCACCCCGCACAGCAGCAACTTGGATCAGCACTTCCGGGCAAGGACGATTATCCTGCACCATAGTTTTAATTCCGCGAATATGCCCCTCTAGCCGCGACAGCCGATTCAAAATTTGCTTACGCGATGCCTCACTGTGCACGTGAGGATGCGGCTCAGACGCTTCGTGATCAGAGTCGTGATGATGGTTAGGGTCGTGGACGTGAGACGATTCGAGGGAGCGCGGTAACTCTGAAGCTGTCATCTTAAAGCAAGTCCTACTGAAGTATCTCAATTCTAGCCGAGTCAAGAGGGCTGACGATTTTGAGTTTTAGATTCTGACTTATTGACGAAAGATGGGTGCCTCGGCAGGAGCTATTTGGGAAGACGAAAGCGGCTTACTAATTTCGGGTGATGTTTCCAGAGGATCTTCTAGGGGAACTTCAGGGATGACGGGTTGGGGCAGGGGGATAACAGGCTGAGTTGTTTCTGGGGCAGCAGGATCGGCGATAAAGGCAGGCGGCGGTAGAACCGGATCTGGGATTGTAGGAGGATAATCAGCGATTCCAGGAGGGGCGGGTTGATAGTCAGGGGGCGCAATTTGAGCGGGCGGAGTGTAGCCTGTAGACGGCTGCCTGAAGGGAATGCCAGATTCTCTGAGTGAGGGGCTAGCCTGATACGGTTGCTCGAAGGCAGAGCTAGGCGAGTAAAGGTTAGGGGTTTCGGTGATGGGCCATTCTTGCTGAGGTGGAAAGGACTGCTCTCGCCCAAACCAACCCGAACCCAAACTACTGCTACTATCTTCTTGAGAAGTCGGTTGAAACCGGAGCGCTAAGCCCAGCCCAACGCCGCCAAATCCTGTAATCAAAGCCGTCATCATCAGCGATAAGGGCATCCACTTTCTAGGCTTTGAGCTTTGCTCTGAAACTAATACGTTGACTTCTTTCCTAGAACCATTTGTGGCGTAATCGGGCAGTGGAAAAGACTGGAGAGCGGGAGATGTGATCACGGCTTCTGCTGGAACTGGAGCAATCTCTTTTGCCTGGGCGATCGCTATTGCTTCTGTCTCTTTAGGCGCAGGGGCGGGAGCGATCGGCGTGACAACAACAGTTGCTTTAGGTGGCGCTTCGGGTGGCGCTTCGAGTGGCGCTTCAGGAAATGCTGTCGCTAGAGCCGCTTTTAGCGCAGAAGCCTCAGTTGTGGGCTGGGCAGTTTCTATCGCTGGAGCTTCCACCGGAATTTCTAACCAACTGCTTAGAGGGGGAATAGAGTGCCCGGCAGCCGCCTCTAAGACTACAAACGGCATCCCGTTTTCTTCAAAACAGTCAATGATTTGCACTGCCTCGGAAGGCTGCTTCGAGAATATAAGCACTTCTTGCAAAAACTGCTGCCGCAACTGCTCAAAATCACTGCGGTGTCGGAGGGCTTCGTTGAAAGATTGCAGGATAATTGGATGGTTTAGGAACGGATGCGCCGCCTGATAGGTCACTCCAAAGTCGGTTTGGTGCAAAATTGCCTTAATGACAAATTTGTCGTTTTGCAGTGTTGTCCCAACCGTCACACTCATAAGCCTGCCTACATCCTGTTTAAATTAAAGTTTAGGTCTAGCGTCCATCTCATTGAGATATTCCTTGAGATATTCCTGCTGATGGGAGCCGTAATTTTTTTGGCGACAGCATTTGCCCTAACTACAGCGGTCTGACCATCTTTTCCGGACGCACGAATTGATCAAACTGCTCGGCGGTCAAAAAACCCAGTTCTACACAGGCTTCTCGGAGACTTTTGCCCTCGGCATAGGCTTTTTTGGCAACTTTTGCTGCTGAGTCGTAACCAATGTGGGGATTGAGAGCAGTTACCAGCATGAGGGAGTGATTGAGAAAATGCTCGATTCGATCGCGGTTGGGTTGAATGCCAACTACAAGATAATCGGTAAACGAGGCGCAGGCATCTGCCAACAGCCGAATAGAGTTAAGCAGGTTGAAGATCATCAGCGGCTTGAAGACATTTAGCTCGAAGTTGCCCTGGGTGGCGGCAATAGCGATCGCCGTATCATTGCCTAGCACTTGCACACAGACCATCGTCATGGCTTCGCACTGAGTCGGATTCACTTTTCCTGGCATGATGGAAGATCCGGGTTCGTTTTCCGGCAAAATCAGTTCGCTCAAGCCACAGCGAGGCCCCGAACCCAGCCAGCGAATATCATTGGCAATTTTCATCAGCGAACAGGCGAGGGTTTTAAGTGCGCCGCTGGTCATGGCGATCGCATCATGGGCTGCCAGCGCTGCAAACTTGTTGGGAGCCGTGACGAATGGCAATTCGGTCATTTGGGCAATCTCCGCCGCTACTTCTACCGCAAACGCCGGATGGGTATTGAGTCCAGTTCCAACCGCCGTTCCTCCGATCGCTAGTTCATACAAATCGGGTAGCGTCGTCCGAATTCGGTTTAAATCCTTATCCAACTGCGACACATAGCCCGAAAACTCTTGCCCCAAGGTCAGCGGTACAGCATCCATTAAATGCGTCCGTCCAATTTTGATAATGTCGTCAAACGCCGTTGCCTTCTCCGCCAAGCTATCCCGGAGCCTTGCTGTCATGGGCAATAGCCGCCGATGAATTTCCTCGACTGCGGCAATATGCATCGCGGTTGGGAACGTGTCGTTAGAAGACTGCGATAGGTTAACGTGGTCGTTAGGATGAACCGGAGTTTTACTGCCCAATACGCCGCCAGCAAGGGCGATCGCCCGATTAGAAATCACCTCATTGGCATTCATATTCGTCTGCGTGCCGCTCCCCGTCTGCCAAACTCGCAGCGGAAAATGATCATCCAGCGTGCCTACAATCACCTCATCTGCCGCTTGAGCAATCAACTGAGCTTGCTCCTCTGGCAACTTGCCCAGCTTATGATTTACCAACGCCGCCGCCTTTTTCAAAATACCGATCGCCCGGATCATTTCCCTGGGCATGACATCATTGCCAATGGCGAAATAATGCAACGATCGCTGAGTTTGCGCCCCCCAATAGCGATCGTCAGCAACCTCGATCGCCCCCATGCTGTCGGTTTCAATCCGCATATTGCCCTTTAGTAAATTCCTGGAATCAGCTTTTTCACACGCTGGCAATACTCAGGATAATCGGGATACTTTTCGGTGAGCCAACTTTCTTCGCGGCTGGCTTTGGCATTAAAGAAAAAGAAGAGGGCGATCGCCCCCACCAAATGCGTCACGCTAAGCTGATACAACGCCCAGCCCAAACTGCCCAAAATTAAGCCACTGTAAATAGGATGGCGCACCGTGTCATACACTCCCGTTTGGACGAGTTCGCCGTCTGCCCGTGGATAAGGTAATGGGGTAAGACTATGTCCCAAATCCCAGAAGCCTTTAAAGAAAAAGACCAAGGCGAAGCCAACGAGAATGGCGACACTAGGCAACACCCCATATAGCCCCAACCAAATTGGCAGCTTAAAACCCGGCACTCGATAAATTGGCAACAGCGCAAACCCCACAATCAGCAAAGCCTGCACCGCTACCCAGTACTCGCCCCGCGCCCCTTGCCGCCAGCCCTCCCAGCTAAATCCCCAATCTGTCAAAAGTTTCATATCTACCCTCCCAACTTACTTTCAACTCCGAGTCACGGCATCAATGCGTCCCAACTCCTCAGCCGTCATCGACCAGCCCAACGCTCCCGCATTCTGCCGCACCTGCTCCGCATTCTTTGCGCCCGGAATTGGCATAACGTTTCCTTGGGCAATTAACCAATTAAGAGCAACCTGTGCCGGAGTTTTGCCGTGTGCCTCCCCAACTGCCTTCAACGTATCAATCACTGGAGCCAGCTTCTCCAAACCCTTCCGGCTAAAACGCGGATCAAGCTGCCGTGCGCCAGTCGGCTGCTGATAGTTTTCAACGGTATACTTGCCCGTCACTAAGCCTTGTGCCAACGGGCTATACGCCAAAATCACTACACCCAAATCTCGGGCTGCCGCCATTACGCCGTTGTGCTCAATCTGCCGCGCCAACAGCGAATACTGCACCTGATTGACCGCTAGTGGAATGCCCCGCGCTGCCAAAAACTTGTGCGCCTGTTGCATCTGCTCCACCGAGTAGTTACTCACCCCGATCGCCCCAATTCTGCCTTGCTTTACCTCATCGGCAAGGGCATTCATCAACGTCTTTTGTCCCATAAAAAAGTCAAACGGCGAATGCACCTGATACAGCAGCACACTCGCCACCTGGAGACGCTTCAGACTAGCCGTTAACGTATCGGCAACTGCGTCTGCATTAAATCGCCAGGGCAACGGAAAGTATTTAGTAGCAATCTGTGCTGGCTGTCCGGTCTGCTGCATGAACTGACCTAACAGCCGTTCAGACTCGCCAAAGCCATAAATTTCAGCCGTATCGAAAAAATTAACGCCCAAATCCACTGCTGTTCTGAAGGCATCCTGCAACTCTGTAGCGTCGTATTCTTTGCCGTAGCTCCAAAATAATTTGTCGCCCCAAGCCCAAGTGCCAATGCCAAGGGGAGCAACCGTAATTCCGTTTGTGCCGAGGGTGAGGGAAGTCATGACTTAATGAAACTTTATTTTTACCTATTTAGTGTAGCGATTTTGGGCGATCGTCTTGGGAGGATGATTTAGGAGGCAACAAGTTGAGGGGTGAAAGCGATCGGTAGTAGGCAAATACTCAGCCTTAAATACTCATTCCATATTAATTAAGGTAATCAAAATCTAGGAAATTTTTGGAGCATTCTCTGTTGGTTCTGTTACTTCCAGCAGACTTAGCCAAAGACTAGAAACGAAATAGGGTTTTCACAAACAAATATATCTGTACTTAATTCTGTAGTGGTTTGAAGATATGCAGAGATGTTCTTGCGATTTATCTAAATCAGCATAATATGTGGAAAGATTCTTGTGATCCACTCAATTTAGGATGGATAGGCAGAAAATTTCTTGCGATCCACCTATTTAGGATGGATAGGCGGAAAGTTTCTCTCTAATAACAAGTTAGACCGCTGAGGTATCTGTCAGGGCGCAGTCAAAATTTGGCGGTGGGGTGCAATAGATGTACATTTGCAAATGACTTTGCAAAGCAGGTCTAGTTCTTGCTGGCTTCAATAATTGAGTGAATTAAAAATTGAGTGAATTAAATATGAGAAAGATAGTTTCAGGATTCTCTGTGTTCGTTGGCAGTTGTGTACTTTTAGGAGTTTGTGCAGAAGAGTCACAAGCTCTACCCAGTTTTAGATGGTCACAAGCAGGTGCTATTTCCGGTATGACCTGCGTCCGCATTCATGAAGATGCTGATCCCCATGCTTGGAGTGATAATTTCTTATGTTCCAATGAGAATTTAGGACTACGCTGGTCACAAGCAGGTGCAATTAGTGAAATGAGTTGTACACGAGTCCATGAGGATGCTGATCCTGCTCCTTGGGGTGACAACTTTTTGTGTGCGCCTTCAAACGCTTCATTTACCCTAAGCTGGACGCAAGCAGGAACCCCACGCGAAGGATGTACTCGAATTCATGAAGATGCCGATCCTCATGCTTGGAGTGATAATTTTCTATGTGTTGGAGTGAAGTTTCCACTTACGGGCAATCGTGATGATGCCGTTGCAAATGGTCGGATGGGCACATCCTTTACCCTCACTAACGGTGGAAGTCTTACAGCCGTTACAAATACGCGCACTGGGGTTAGGTTAGCTGGTTTCACTGGAGCAGTAGGCATTGTGCTTCTTGACAGCAACAGACAGCCAATTTGGGCTTCCGACACGCAATCTTATGGCGTTGATGGTTGTACTATTGGTAGATGTAACAGGAACGAAAACTGGAGCGCATCTGTACCTGCTGACATTATGCAACGGGTTAGAGGATACACTATCATCCACCGTCACAACCCAACCTGGTTGAGTAGGGTAGGCGCAAGAGGAGATCAGTTTCTACAATGGTTGGGTTCTGAGGAGGGACAAGCCACTGTTGGAGCTATTGTAGCGATCGCAGTCATGTTATGACCGCAACCTGAAAACTCTGTACAGCGGCTGTCCTACGGGGAGCTTCTAGCAGTCCGCTGTACCGAAAATGCGCTATTGTGCTAGGATTTGAGCCAATAATCTCGGTGCAATCCGAAATCCAGCTTTATTTATCAAGTCGTCAATAACAGGCTGTAATGATTCGAGTTCACCTACCTGTTTAGCTCGAAGTAAAATCCCCAAAATTCCTGTTACGCTCAACCCTAAAGATTTGGCAACTTTCCTACCTTCACGTTCATCTAGAAGCGTCCAATCTGCATTGAGTTCAATGGCAAGGGCAATTGCCTCAGCTTCCCCTCGATCCAGTGTTTGCTTCAGCAGTTGGGCAAGAGGTTCATTGTTCACCTCTTGAATTTGAATCAATCCAGATGAAATTGCTTCACGAATTACTTGAGAGCCGGGTCGTTCTTCATCAGATCTCAATTCCTCCAGTACCGAACTTGGAATTAAAATTTCGCCAAACTGCCGACGTAGGAGTTCAAGCTGATCCACAATCGCCAAGTTGAGAATTGGTGACGTATTACTCACTACGGGCATAGCTTAAATCGTCATCTAATTCTGCAAAACCATAATGCCGCCTCACTCCACGACTAGAGAGCAACTGCCCAAATTCGTATTTGTCCATCTCAGCGAGTTCTCGCGCTTTACCAAAGGAGAGGATGTCTTGTGCATAAAGAGCAATGGCTAATTCCCGACGCAATTCCTGCTCAATCCGCTGCTCAGGTAGGCGAAGAGCTTGAACAATAGAGTCAGAGATCGAGATTTGAAGTTCCATCTTAAGCTAAGGTCTGTAACGGTTTGGCTATTTTATTATGATACACTCAATCATCTAACGCGGTTTAACAATTCAAAGGTAGCGGACGGTCAAAAGCCGCTGATGTTGAGTTAGAGATTGCTTGCCGCCGCTGATTTGAGTCGTTAGCCTGCTTCGTTCCTGGTGGCAGCGGTACAGCCTAGGTTCCTGTTGGCATTCAAGTCTAAAGCATCCAGAAATCTCTTGTAGGGTAGGGTTTTGCAGCGATCGCCCAATCACAATCTTACAGAAGCTCAACCTAACTCCTACAAAGCCACAAACAACGATCGCCTTAAGCATCGGATAAAATTCAGAATCTGTACGAAATTTTGACTGGCTTACTTCAACAGGCGATCGCTCCTCTACAAAGCAATGCGATCGCTACCCGCTAAACTGAAGGAATAATTATCACGTTAAGCAAACTAAAGACTTTTGCAGAGGTGATAATTGTGACGATTCGAGAAACAGCGATCGCAAAGGTACAGCAAGTTCCAGAATCTCTGTTGCAAGAAATTAGCGACTTTATCGATTTTATTACCCATAACCATCAGGTTAAAGTAGCCAGTCACCCGCTTGAAAGCGATCGTGCTGAAGCTTGGACACAGTAGTTTGAGGCTGCTGATGGTTTGGAAATTGCTCCAACAATGCCAACCAGCGAATATCAGCAACACTTACTGAGTAAATATCAGCAACACGGACTCAAGTTGTGATTCTCTGCGATGCTGGAGTTTTACTTTGCCTAGTCGATCGCACTCAACCTCAGCACAGCGTTTATCGAATGACCGTTACAGGTTTGGCAAAACCTCTGGTTACAACTTGGTCATGTCTAACAGAAGCCATGTATCTCTCACTCCATCGTGGGGAGTGGGTGATGCAAAAACAATCAGGTCAGCTACTCCTAGACAAATTGCTGCTCATTTGCGAAATGCAAGAAGATGACTATGCCCGTTTACTGGAACTGATGGAGAAATATTGCGATCGCCCAATGGATTTAGCAGATGCAACTTTGGTTCTAGCGGCTGAAAAGACTGGCTACCGACAAATTCTTACGCTTGACTCAGACTTCTTTTTCTATCGCATTGGCGATCGGGATACTTTTGAGGTAATTCAAAATCAGTAAGTTTATAAAATGCTTGTGTCAAAACCACCTTTGCGCTTATGCTAATCAACACTGGTTTTTGATACCAGTAGACAGGCTTAAGGTGAGGACGCTGGCTAGAAGTGCTGACACACGACTAACCAGCTAACCTGACTTTCTGAGTAAGCAGAAAGCTAGGCTGTGACGATTTTATCGTTTCACCTCGCTAATGTTACACAAGTGGTTAGGAATACCACGCCTTAAGCTTTTCTTCTCAACCCAACATTAGCGAGGGAAATAGTGATGACTACAGAGTTCAACGAACTGCTGCCAGTGACCCATGGCGATAAAGCGCAGGTGTGGATAGTCGGAACGCGGGATCAGGTGACGCACTTGATGAATGAGTTTTACGTGAAGAAGATCGCTAACGACCCTTGCGGTATCTGCGAAGCAGCGCGCCTTCATTTCACACCGATTATTCCAGCACCGTTTGCCAATGGTAAGTACATGAGTGTCTTGGTGCAATAACTAGAATATCCAGGGCTACGTATCTCTATGCCGTAGCCCTGAGAATGCGATCGTGATCTAAGGCAATGCGAGGTTGCAAGCTACCAATACTGAGTTTAAGTTTATCTTCTGAAGATTTGAGCCGCTGCTCTTTAGAATGTATCGATTTTCGCTCGATCGCCTGAGAGGATGCCTTAAAGAAGTAAGATTTCAGTTGTTAAGAGCATTTGAAGATATGCAGAGACTTTTTGCTGCTCAACCTAATCGGATGATCGACGGAAACTTTCTCTCTACAAAGAAGTTAAACGCTGTCATTGTTCTAATAAGCAAGCTATCAAAATAGATGAATTGCTAGTTTGTCTATGAGCCTATTTCTATCGACCATCAAAAACTTCAAATTCTCCCCTGTCCCGTGTCAAATTTGCACTCAACGTCACTGTGGAGGAATTTTCAATGAGTACACTCTATGACAAGCTTGGCGGCGCAGCATCTGTTGATTTAGCTGTTGAAAAGTTTTATGAAAAGGTTTTGGCGGATGAGCGGGTTCAGCACTTTTTTGCGCATACAGATATGCAGCGACAGAAGCAGCATCAAAAAGGATTTATGACCTATGCGTTCGGCGGTACCCAGCATTGGCAGGGTCGGACTATAAGAGACGCGCATAAAGAATTAGTGGCTGAGATGGGCTTAACCGATCGCCATTTTGACGCGATCGCCGAGAATTTGGTCGCGGCACTGGCTGAGATAGAAGTTCCTCAAGCCTTAATTGATGAGGTCGTGCAAATTATAGGCTCGACTACGTATCGGAACGATGTTTTAAATCGCTAAGCCCAGGTGTCAGCACTGGAACTGCAACGGGATTGCAGCCTATCGATAGTTGCGCGTTAATAGTTACGCGATCGCCTGCGATAATAACGCGGTAAGCTCCAGTTTTTGACGAGGTTCGCTAATGCTTCCCCTCCAAGTGGGTTTGGTCGGTTCGGGTTATGTGGCAAAGCTGAGGGCAGATTGTGTGCAAGCTGACGATCGCGCTCAAATTGCCTATGTGAGCGGGCACCATCCTGAAAAAGTTGAAGCCTTTAGCCAAACCTACGGCGCTCGAAGCGTGGCGGCTTGGCAAGATTTGGTGGAAAAACCAGAGCTAGATTTGGTGATCATTACTGCTGTTAATCGTGATCATGGGGCGATCGCCCATGCTGCCCTTCAAGCCGGAAAGCATGTGGTTGTTGAGTATCCGCTTTCCGTGGAAGTTGCAGAAGCTGAGGCGCTGCTTCAATTGGCAAAGGCTCAAGGCAAAATGCTCCACGTCGAACATATTGAACTGTTGAGCGGCATTCATCGGGCAGTCAAGGCGACTTTACCCGCGATCGCCACTCCACTCTACGTTCGCTACAACAGCCTTGCCCCCCAAAGTCCTGCCCCTTTGAAGTGGACTTATCAGCCCGATTTGTTTGGATTTCCCTTCATTGGCGCACTGTCTCGCATTAGTCGCTTGACAAACCTGTTTGGGCAGGTCGCAACGGTTAGCGGACAATCCCGGTTTTGGGATGGAGCAGAGGGCTTTTATCGCACCTGCATTTGCACGGCGCAACTTAGGTTTGCCAGCGGCTTAATTGCCGACCTGGTGTACGGTAAAGGCGAAACCATTTGGAAAGCCGATCGCACCCTAGAGATCCGAGGGGATGCGGGGGCGATCGTCATTGAGGGCGAGCAGGGCACGTTGATCCAAGCCGACCAAGCTACGCCTATCGACATGGGCAGCCGTCGCGGGCTATTCGTTCAAGATACGACGATGGTGCTAGATCATCTGACGACGGACGCACCGCTGTATGTGACTCCAGAGGAGAGTTTGTACGCGCTCAGAGTGGCAGATGCAGTGCGCCGCGCTTCGGAAACGGGAGAGGCGATCGCGGTTTAGCTTTGCGTTACCGGAGCCTTACCATTTCCGTTCGTCTCGGTGGATGTTCCACCGTTCATTGCAGATGGGATAACGGGTTCTAACTTCTTTTCCTCAGATGGTGCCGTGGGCGGTGCAGAGGGTGATGTCGATGCCCGACGACGACGTTCCCCTCGCGGGCTGCCGCCTGCTTTGCCATATTCGCTGCTATCTTTACCATATCTGCCGCCGATGCTGAGGAGCATTTGTTCGCTGGTTCGGTTCAGGTCGGCTTCGATCGCTTTGATTTTGCGGGTGAGGTCGTCTACTTGGGCGAGGGTGGTGTTGTATAAGGAGAGGTGCGATCGCAGGTTTTGAATTTTTCGGCTATAGGTTTCTAGGTTTAAGCCGTTGCCAAGATCGAGGAATTCGTTGATGGAGCGCATTCCGGCTTCTCGTTGTTCCGCTTTGATCAGGGCGGCAGAGGTGCGTTTGGGTCGTGCCATGGGTAGAGTCCTGTGGTTATAAAGGTTCTTTTCACAATTTATGGATAAAGCAGGGCAGCGGCTTGGGAGAAAATAGGGATACGAGTTAAAGAATATACAGATCTTGTTTGAAAAGATAAGTAATTTTGCGGTAATGGCGCGATCGGGGTTGGAGCGATCGCGCGGTTTGCTGCAACGGGAATGGTCATTGCAAGAAGAATCAGACTGTTTGTTGTGATGAGAATGGTTAACGCTGCGATGAGAATAGTCTTTGCAAGGGCGATCGGAATGATAGTTGGGATGGAAATGGTTAATGCTGCAACGAGAATGATCTTTGTTTGATCAGGAATGATTGACCTTAGAAAATTTGTGGCATAGGCAGCAATGGTTTGTACATCCCCTCTATCTGCGGTTTCGTTTCATAAAGCTTTAGAATGCTGAGATTCCTTGCTGGTTTGCCATAATAAGGGCGTAATCCCTTTTATGCATCGGAGGACAGTATGACAGAACCGATTACGGCAGCGGCGATCGCGACTATTTTAGTTCAAGAGTTGGCTAAGAGCAGCGCGGGTGAGGCGGGGAAGAAGCTGGTGGGGGACTTGTGGGGGGCGATCGCGCGGCGGTTTAAGGGGAATGTGGCGGCTGAGGAAACGTTGGCAGCAGTGAAGGCTGAGCAGTTGCCGGAAGCGAGGCAAGAGGCGGCGAGGGATTTGGAGACGTTTTTGCGACGCGAGATGAAGGATGCAGGGTTTGCGGCAGAGGTGGGGCAGTTGGCGCAGCAGATTATGAACTTAGATCAAAGTCAACGCTCAACTACGATGCAGCAAGATATTCGGGATCAAGGTAAGGGCTATCAAATTCAGTCAGATCGGATCGATCGGCTTGGGGATGACTATGGTAAATCATGACTATGGTAAATCATGACTATGGCAAATGATGATGGAGATGCAGCCCAGAATCCGGCTAAACGTCAGCAGATTGATGGCAGTGGTAAGGGCTATCAAATTGATGCCAGGACGATTGGGCACGTAGGAGATGTTTACAATGCGGCACCCCTGCCTAAAGGAGCGATCGCCGATGAGCAGCCGCCACCCGTAGAGTATTGGCAGAAGCGCAAGCCAGAGCAGACGGCACTGCTGGCAATGGTGGCAGACCGAGGAGTGCGGGTGGTGGGTATTACGGGAGCCGGAGGCTTTGGCAAGTCGGCGTTGGCGGCGCGGATGTTTCGGGCGGGTAAACAGTTTGGACGACGGCTAGGACTGAGCCAAGTTCTATGGGTCAATTTTCAGTCGGCACCGCTGTTTGCTAGGGTGGCGCGGAATTTGTGCGATCGCCTGGGTGAGCGTGTGGCAGATACGGCATCGGAGGCAGATTTAGCCAGTGCTTTGCTCAATGCTTTGGGGCAACAGCGGGTAGTTGTCGTGTTTGATAATTTGGAAACGGTGCAGCGATCGGTAGATTGGCAGCCTTATGAGGCGTTTTTTAAGCAATGGGTAGCGGCAAACAGTCGTAGCACCATTGTTTACACGAGCCAGGAGCGGTTAGCGATCGAACACCAGAGGCATCAATGGCTAGAGCCGTTGGATCGGTTGACAACAGGGCAGGGGGTGGCGCTGCTGAGGGCGCGGGGCATTTTGGGAGAAGAGGGCGCGCTGCAAGCCTTTGTTGAACTTGCCAGTGGGCAGCCGCTGTTGATCAATCTGGCAGCGGGTTGGTTGCTGAATCGGGCGCAATATGACCGCGAGGTGCCTGAAGTAGGAAGGTTACAAGCCCTGGTAGAAACCGATGATGTTAACCTATTTCGCACGATTGTTTACGAGCATCGAGGAGATTTGCAAGCCAGTTTAGGCAAGGTGTTTGACCAGAGTGTGCAGGCGCTGACTCCCAAGCTACAACAATTATTGCGTTGGGTAAGCGTATACCGTCCAGAGTTTGCGTTTGATGAGACAGCGGCGCAGGCGATGCTGCCAGAAGAAACGGTGAGCGAGACAGATTTGCGCGGGTTGGCGCGGTGTTCGTTGTTGCTTGAAGATAAGCCCGAAGGAGTTTGGCGATTTCAGTTTCAACCATTGTTGCGGCGCTTTGTGCAGCTAGGCGCAACTGATTTGCAATCTGCCCAAGAGCGGGCGGTGGCTTATTTTATGCCGCAGCGGGGGCTGTTGCAGACAGGAGACCGATTACAGGAACGGGCGGCAGTGTTTGCCTATGTGCAAGCGTTCCATCATTGGTGTGATTTGGGGCGGTATGGGGTGGCGTTTGCCAGTATTTGGTTTGAAACGGAGAGCCAAGCCGACTGCGATGAGTTTTTGAAACATCGGGGGCATAATGATCTGCGGCGAGAAATGTTGGAGCGGTTGTGGGAGGAGTGGCAACCGGAGGAAGAAGAGCGAACACTGTATGGTAAGGCTTTACTAACTTTGGGGCAGGTTTGGTATTTGCTTGATAGACGAACTGACGCATTAGAGCTTTATCAACAAACGCTGTTGCCGTTGATGCAAGTAATTGGCGATCGGCTGGGCGAGGCGAATACGTTACAAGCGATCGGCGATGTGCTGCAATTTCTTAAGCAAAGTCGTGAAGCGGTGGAGCGCTATGACGAGGCGTTGGGGATTTATCGGCAAGTCGGCGCACGGCTGGGCGAGGCGAATACGTTACAAGCGATCGGCGATGTGCTGCAATTTCTTAAGCAAAGTCGTGAAGCGGTGGAGCGCTATGACGAGGCGTTGGGGATTTATCGGCAAGTCGGCGCACGGCTGGGCGAGGCGAATACGTTAAAAGCGATCGGCGATGTGCAAACTGATCCAAAGTTAGCGATGGAGCAATTTTTGCAGCCTGCCCTTCAGATTTATCAAACCATTGAGGATGTTTATAGCCAAGCCAGAATCCTCACTGTCTCGATCGCCCCTACCTATCTCAAACTCAAACACGCCTATCAAGCCAAACTCAGCTACGAACAAGCCCTCAACTTTTGGAGCCAAATTGGCTACGAACCCGGCATTCAGCACTGCCAAAACGCCTTACGCAATATCAACCAAGCACCCCAATATGAATCTGCTCCTGTTGCGCCACCCCTGCACGACGATCCACCTGCACTGCCTGACTGGTATGAAAAGTCTTTACCCACTGCGCCCCGTCCTGTGGCTCGTCGTGCTACTCGTCGTCACTTTCCCTGGTGGGGTTGGTTCTTGGTGGGAGTGGCGATCGTGGTGGCGATCGCGTGGTGGTTGAAGGGATGAGTCATCCTCTGGCGCTTCGTCATTGGGAGCGATCGCCGTTAACCACTAAGAGCGGTACACTTAGGTTTCATGTTTTGTGATTACAAGATGAGCTTTTACATTTCACGCCATGCAGCGGAAGAACAAGAACGTCGAGGCATTCCGCGTGAAGCTTTAGAAACCGTCCTCAACAACCCACAGCAGATCGTTGAGAATCGAGACGGAAAAAAAGCCTATCAATCACAGATTGAATTTGAGAATGGCAAAGTCTACTTAGTCCGGGCAATTATTTCAGACAATACGAACCCTGCAATTGTGATTACAGTCTATCGAACTCGTCAAATTACTCGATATTGGAGAGACCCATGAAGGTTATTTATGATGCTGAAACAGATGTGTTGCGAATTATGCTGAGTGATGAACGGATTGAAGAAAGCAATGAAGACCAGTCCGGCATCATCTTAGACTATGACGAAACTGGCAATGTAGTCGGGATAGAAGTCCTGAGCGCTTCTAAGCGAGTGACCAATCCGCGATCGCTGGAACATACTGTCGTGGGGTAAGTGCAGATTAAGAGTCGAACAATGCCAAAAGGCGCACTGCTTCGCAGATACCGCAAGGGTCGCTCAATTTCAGAAGTGACCCTGGTGGTATCTACAAAGCAGCGTGCGCTTTCCTTGGTGGGATTGGTTCTGGGTGGGGGTGGCGATCGTATTGGCGATCGCGTGGCTGCTCAAAGGGTAAAATGATCGACAAGCCACCCCGAACCCCCAACCATGAAAGCCTACGAATTTCCATCCAAACTCAACGCTCAAGGTAGCCTCGAAATTCCTGAAGCCGTCCTTAAACATCTTTCCTCAGACCAAGAAATCAAAATCATCGTCTTGGTTTCTGAGCCGCCTGAGTCATCCGAGCAATCCACAACAGACAATGAATTAGGCTTCTCAGCTACTAGCTTTCAAGAATCCTGGAAACAAGCCAACAACGGGCAAACTCTATCCCTGCGTCAGCTTTGGGAGGGCATCGACGTTGACTGAGCCTACGCCAATTGACATTGAACTCACGATCGAATTTCAACGAAAAATTCGCATTCTTGCTAAAAAATACCGTCGGATTCGCATTGATCTTCAAGAAGTGTTGCAAAAGTTGCAAGCAGGTGAGTTTGTGGGCGATCAACTACAAGACGTGGGCAGCACTATCTTAAAAGCACGAGTCAAAAATAGCGATGCTCAAAGAGGAAAAAGCGGTGGCTATCGACTGATTTATTGGCTGCAATCTCCCGCCACGGTAGTTCTACTCGACATTTACTCAAAGTCTGAGCAAGAAAATATTGAAGTTGACGAAATCCAGCGAATTTTGATGAACCACAAAGAAAATTAGGGCGTTAGCGCAACGGCGAAGCAATTTCTCTTTTCATGGCATTGCACTTGCAAACCTCAAGCGTCGTTCAGAAGCACTACAACACTATCAACAAGCCCAACAGATTTACGCAGAACTTCAACTTGAAAACGATGTTAAAGACTGTCAAACTGCGCGCTGCTTTGCAGATACCGCAAGGGTCGCTCAACTTTCGATCCACGCTTCCTGGGTGGGTTTGGTTCTTGGTGGGGATGGCGATCGTATTGGCGATCGCGTGGTGGCTGAAAGGATGACCTGTGCTCAGACGCAAGGTTTCTTGTTAATTATCAAGGAATTGATTGGGAGTGATATCTGCTTGTTTGAGAATTGCTCAGAGCGTCCCTTCTGGTATATCACCCGGATGATTAGGGATTGTAGTGTAGCGATTAGAATCTGGGTTGTACCAAATCTCATGACTTCCCGCCGCTTGGCGATCGAACTCGAAACCTAGTTGCTTTAGACGCTTAACAATTTGCCGATACTTGAAACCTGCCAAACGTCCCATCAGCCCCCCAAAATCAAGGGATAATCAAAGACATCTTCAATGTCAGTTAGTTGGACTTGGTTATGACGTTCAGTTTGCGCCTCAAGCAACTTTTTAGCAACATCTCGCGCAATATTCTACTGTTTCCGCAACGGTACGCCCTTGGGCAACCAGTCCAGGAATATCCTCTGAAGTGGCAAGATACAATCCTTCAGGCAATTTCTCAATATGGAGCTTGGACTATTTGTTCCATTGTTATTCCTTGAGTCGAGGCTCGTAATCATAGTCTAAACCTAGGAACGCAAAGTTCGTTGACTTTCAGAGGCAACCCTTGCGGTATCTGCAAAGCAGCACGCGTGGTGGTTCAAGAAATGAAGTCGTCCTCTGGCGCTTCATCATTGGGGGCGATCGCCGCTTGGGGATGCATTCAGCGATCGCCTTGTACAATGAGGCATAAAGCATCCATCCGCACCCAGAGGCAACTCCAATGACCCTGCTGCAAACCCAAACTCCCCTCAACACTTGGATCACTGCATCTTGGGAAGAATTTGTGGCGATCGCCGATGCCCCAGCCTCCGCCAAACTCAAAAGCTATTACTACCAAGGCAGGATGAGATTTGAACCTATGTCTACTGGCTCTGATCATTCCAAAGACCACACCACCATCATCCTCAGCGTTGGATTATTCGCAACTTTGCGAGGCATCCCGATGAATGGGCACGATGGTTGCTCCTATCGCAAAACTGGATATGACGAATTTCAACCCGATGCCTCCTACTACATTGGCGACACTGCGGATGCCATTCCCTGGGGAACCCGCGTCATCAACTTAGATCTCTATCCCTTGCCGAGTTTGGTCATCGAAATCTCAGACACTTCCCTCGCAGATGATCTAGGCGAAAAGCGACTGCAATACGAAGATCTGGGCATTGCAGAATATTGGACAGTCAACGTCCAGAAAATGCAAATTCCAGCGTTTGCGATCGCCCCTGACCATAGCATTCGTCGGATTCGTGAATCGCAAGTTTTACCTGGGTTAAAGTTAGAGACTTTGGAGCAAGCACTACAACGCAGCCGTCAAGAGAACCAATCGGCAACCACAGCCTGGTTAATGGAACAGTTTCGGGCTTAAGCAGCTTTATCTAATAGCGTCACAGAGTGCGCCAAAACATCTAAATACCACCACCCTTGCTCTTCGGATGAACCACCACAAACGCCGTCGTCGATCACTCAACTTCAGAAGCAACCCTTGCGGTATCTGCGAAGCAGCGCGCATGGTGGCTGAAAGGCTAGAAACAGAGCTATGTAAAATCTAAAGGAATACGTTAAGGCAATAACCCAAACACAATTTTCAGCGCTCGATCAATTCCAGTCATCGTCGTCTCCTCAAGCTGCCCTCGAACTCTAACCAATCGTGCTTAGTGGTCAATCGGTCGAGTTTGTAAGCAATCCGCAACAGACCGTTTCGTTAATCCATTAGAATCTGTAGGCGCGATCGAGGCGTTAGTTTGAATCCTTGCTTTTTTATCACTCCGTTCCGTAATAGGAACAACCTGAATCACAGGAACCCTAACTTTATACACATCATTAGTCACAATCACAAGAGTTTGTCCCGTAATTTGGGAACAATGAGCGCAACAACCAGACGTAACCTATGGCGCTCTTCAAACTTTCCCATCTCAAGTTCCTGCACCGCCAACCCACCCAGCCTAAGGTCGTTCTTACGCCTTCTTCAACAGGGCAAGCCATTACGCCCCCAATTAGTTCACCGCCTCAACCCAAATCTCTCACAGAAATAGAACGCGAACTAGAGGAAGAACAACGACTTCGCATTCAGTTTACACATCCTGTTAAGAATGCAAGTCAGCAATCGCCCCTCAAAAAGATCGTTATCATTGCTCTACTCTGCGGTATTCCTATAGGCGTAATTTGGCTGGTAAATTTGCCTTACGCTGTCATTCGTCGTCCCGTTGCCGAAGTAGCCCCTATCCTATTGCTCCCTAGTTACATTAGCTTAGATCATAACTATCGCATTGCTATTACTACCCTCGAACAAGCTGAACAATTAATTAATAATGCAACTGCTCCCACCGATTTAGATCTAGGTGAACAAAAGCTTCGTGAAGTTCAGAGAAGCCTGGATAAGTTGCCTGTGGGCTGGCTAAGCGACTCATTTTACTCAAATTACAGCGGCTACAATTGGCGATTTAGTACCAGCAACTTCAACGCTGCTCGAGCAAAAGCAGGTCGCTTAAAAGGTCAACTCTTTCAAGAAAAGAACGCCCAAACTATGCTGTTTGAAGCCGAACAAACTCTTGCTACTGCTCGGCAAAAATACCCCCAAGCACAAACCGCAACCGATCGCCAAACCGCGATCGCCCAATGGCAAACTGCCCTCGATCAACTAGAACAAATTCCGGGCGAAACCCTAGCAGGCAAATCAGCCCAACAAAAACTGGCTGCCTATCATCGAGATTTTCAGGAAATAGTGGGGCTAGCAGCAGGTAATCAGCACACTTTGATGTTGTTTAGTACAGCAAGAGAATACTCTCAAAGAGCCGCAATCCAAGGACAAAACCCACCCCACACAGCTGAAGAATGGCAGCAGATTGCTAAAGTATGGGAGGAAGCGATCGCGCAAGTTGAACGTGTTTCTGAAGATGACACGGGCTACGCCGAAGCACAGAAAATGCGAGCAGAATACCTGAAGAACCTTGGACAAATTACAATTCGGCTACAGGCTGAAGAACAATCAGTTAGAATTTTTGAACAAGTGCAACAGGAAAAAGTAGAGCTTTTTGCGATCGTCGCCACGCCCACCAACCGCGCCTCCATAATGAGCCGATTACAAAGCATCATCGATCAATTAGAACAAGTTCAAAATGGAACTCGCGTATATTCAGAAGCACAAATTCTATTAGCATCAGCCCAAAATAAACTCAACCAATTTGAGCCGTAATGCATTATGCCTGTTTTGAGCGTCTTGCTTTAGATCTTTAAAGTCACTAAGCTACCATCATCTGATTCATCTCATCAGGAGCCAGATTGGCATGAATTACTTGCCCATCGCGGAACCAAACAATCCGCTTCGTTTGGCGGGCAACGTCGGCTTCGTGCGTCACCATCACGACCGTAATACCGCTGGCGTTAAGCTCGGTAAAAATATTCAACACTTCCTGAGTGGTCTGAGAGTCCAAGGCTCCTGTGGGTTCATCTGCCAAAATTAAGACCGGACGGTTGACAATGGCACGGGCGATCGCCACCCGTTGCTGCTGTCCTCCCGAAAGCTGATTGGGTTTATTATTTAACCGATTTGCCAATCCTACTCGCGTTAACGCCTCCACCGATCGCTCCTTGCGCTCCGCAGTCGAAACGCCTGCATAAACCATGGGCAGCATGACGTTTTCCAAGGCGCTGAGTTGAGGCAATAAGTGGAACTGCTGGAACACGAAACCAATTTTGCGATTGCGGATATGAGCCAGGTCAGTGTCAGGAAGTTGCGCTACGTCTACGCCATCCAAGTAATAGCTGCCGGATGTCGGGCGATCGAGACAACCGATCACATTCATGACCGTAGATTTACCTGAGCCAGAAGCTCCCATAATGGAGCAATACTCTCCTGGCTCCACAATCAAGTTAACCTTAGCCAGCGCCCGCACTTCTGTCTCCCCAGAGCCGTAGATTTTAGCGATGTTTTCTAGCTGAATAATGGTCTGCATCTTAAGCGCTCCTCAGTGCCACGATGGGATCAAGCTTTGCTGCTTGGCGAGCCGGAAACACCCCAAAAAAGAGTCCAATTCCGCCCGACACACCTACTGCTAAGATAACCGCTGTTGTCGAAACCCCTGCTTTTAACGGCGAGACTGCACTGATCAACGAAACGCCACCGACCCCAATGCCTGTACCGATTAGTCCGCCTAAAGCCGAAAGAATAACTGCCTCAATGATGAACTGTAGCAAAATATCCTGCTGGGTTGCCCCGATCGCCTTTCGTAAGCCAATTTCTTGGGTTCGTTCCCGCACCGATACCAGCATAATGTTCATGATGCCAATGCCGCCCACAAATAGGGAAATTCCAGCGATCGCTGCCAACATCAGCGTGAGTGCCCCAGTCACATTTCCTACGATCTCTAACGCGTCTTTTTGCGTCCGAATGGTGAAGTCATTGCTGTTCACAATCTTATGACGCAGCCGTAGCAGGTTCGTCATTTGAAACTGCGCTGCGCTGACCGATTTTTCATCCTTCGCGGTTACCGAAATAAAGGATACAGATAGCCCGTAGGGTGACGTGCGTCCTACAATTTGGCTTGCCATCGTAGTAATGGGAATGTACACTGATTCATCCTGGTTGCTGCCCAGAAATGCTCCTTTTGCCTCCATCACTCCAATCACTTGGAAACTAATATTGCGAATCCGAATCGATTGCCCAACCGGATCGGAAGTGCCAAAAATCTTTCTAGCCGTGTCTGCTCCTAATGCTGCTACGCGGTTGCGACGCTGGACATCAATATCGGTAAAAAAGCGTCCTTGCTCCATGTCAAAGTCGCGTACAATGGTGAACTCTGGAGTGGTACCCGTGATCAGCGTATCGCTGCGCTTATTGCCGTAGGTAATCAGCCGTTGGGTTTGCAATTGGGGCGCTACTGCTTCGACAGAGGGAACTTGAGCCGCGATCGCCCTAGCATCATCTAGCGTTAACGTGCGCGGTATCTCAGTCGATCGTTCTCGCGATGAATCGCTTCCTGGCAAAATAAACAATACGTTCGGCCCTAACGACTCAAACTGCCCAGAGGCATAGCGCTGTGCCCCTTGTCCAACGCCCACCATCGTAATCACCGAGGCATTGCCAATGATGATGCCTAACATGGTCAGGCTACTTCGCAGCTTATTTCCAGTCAGCGTCGTGACCGCCATTTTAATACTTTCAATTAAATCCATGGGTTCTCCCTATTCGTTTTCCTCAGGTTTACCCCAATCTGAGCCAGGTGGAATATCAGTAAAGATCTCCTCTCCCGCTTTCAGCCCTTGTAAAACCTGGGTTTGGTCATCCACGGCAATACCGGGCACAATGTCACGGAACTGAGGCTTGTTGTCTTCATCTGGCACTAGCACGCCTGTTTTGCCGTCCTTTGTGACGATCGCCACTGTCGGCACCACTACAGCACTCGGCACCTCATTTCCTAAAAAGACTACGTCTGCATTCATTCCTGACAGCAACTTGCCCTGACCCGTTACCAAAATAATTCGTACCTGAAAGGAAGTCACGTTTTGTTTGACCACAGCTTCAGGGGCAATCAGTCGCACTTTACCTTGAAAAACTTCATTGGGATAAGCGTCGGCAACCACCTCAACAGGTTGTCCAATCTTCAACTGCTGAATATCTACTTCGGGTACGTCTGCCAAAACTTCCAAGCCTTCGGCGATCGCCACGATCGCCGTAGAGGTTGCTGAAGTAGCTTCCGAAGCCGTGGTTGTCGGGGTGACAAACGCCCCCTCGTTGGCAAACTTCTGCGTCACCACACCATTAAAAGGTGCCCGAATCAGGGTATCTTGCTGCTGCACCTCGATCGCCTGTAAATTGCCGATCGCCTCTATCACCGCCGCTTCTCCCTCCGCCACATCTTCAGGACGACTGCCGTTTTGAAGCTGCTGAAGATTCTCTTCCCGTTCTCGCAGCGTCGCATTTGCCTGTGCCAGATCGGCATTAGAGACGTTGGCAGTACTAATAATTTCATCTAGTGCATCGCTTGAGATCGCCCCTTCGGCTGCAAGCTGCTGATTCCGCTTAACCCGCTGTACCGCTAGATCCAACTTTGCCTTGACCTGCGCCACCTGGGCTTGCGCTTGCACCACCTGCGCTTGTGCCTGAGTCACTTCCTCCGAGCGGTTGCCTGCCTGAAGCTTTGCCAGCCTTGCCTGCGCCTGCGCTACCCTGGCTTTTGCCTGCAAAACTTGGGCTGCAATCTCTTGGTTCTCCATACGGGCAATCACCTGCCCTTGCTTAACGCGATCGCCTTGCTCGACAAACAGTTCTGATACAATGCCTGAGCTTTTAGGACTGAGATTGACAGTTTGGATAGGTTGGATCACACCGCTGGCAGTAATGCGCACCTGTAAAGCCTGCGACTTAACCGGAACTGTCAAGTTGGCAGACTCGGCAACCTTAGAGCTACTCTGAACAATCCAGGTGGTGATTCCGCCTACACCTACAAGACCTGTCGCAATGAGTCCAATTAACCAGGGTGTGGGATGGCGGACTTTGCCAATGAAAGGTAGCTGCATACAAAAAGTCCTGAATAATCAAAAGTGCGGGAACCAGCAGACGAACTACGGACAAAGCTATCTCTACCCATTATGAATGATGAAATTCTTGAGCCTGTTCTTGAGCCCAACGTTCATCTAGTAATGGCATCTCTCGTTCTAAGAAAGCATGAATGTCGTACATTTCTTGAAGCCGACTGGTGAGCTTTGGCGGTTCGTTAGCTAATAGTGTCAACCCCCGCTCAGCCAAGTGTCGGAAGGCGGTAATTTGGGTCATTCGCTGCTTGGTCATGTGTGCCCAAGCGTGGGGCTTAATTTGAAAATAGTCACGGCGATCGCCCGTGAAACTGACCCGTTCAATCAACCCAATCTGCATGAGCAAACGGGTCATCGTGCTAATCGATCCTTTACTAGCCTGCAACATTTCTGCCAAATCTTTGTTGGACTGATAGGGCGGATTAGAAATCAACAGTGCCCCAAAAAGCCTGCCCGACATCCGAGGCAGACCGACTGTCTCAAACATTAAGCCCACTTCTTCGACAAAATGAGTCTTCTCAAAAGGCTGTTCTTGGCTCACAGCAGTTGACTTACCCCTCGCGACCAACTTGCACGAATATCAAGATTATTCTTATATTCTTCTAAATCATAGCAAGTTCTAAATATTTAGTAAGTATTGAACAAAGTGAAATTCTTACAGAAGAGCCTTGACTCGACTTGCCCTTGACTCATCGTCTGGGTCAGATAGCGCTAAAGTGGATTAGCGATTTTCCACAAGATACATGAGCGGTTCCCCCCAAGATAGGCAGGTTGATCCCATTAAAAAAGAATCAGAACCCGGAAATATTGTTCCTGATCCATCTTCGCAAGCAGGCTGGGACGATGAGTTTTGGGCAAATACCGCCCAGCCGCCCAGCGCACCCATCGTGGCAACCCCCCATGTCCGAACGCCTACTCCGCCCTTGGCAATGGTCGAAACTGCCTTCCTTGCCAGTACAGCTAGCTTGCTTTGGATGGTAAGCTACTATCTCAGCATTGGCCCCTGGGTGCGAATTTTATTCCCAACCCCGATCGCCCTGGTTTACCTCCGGTGGGGTGCTCGGGCGGCTTGGATGTCGGCACTGGTGACCGCTTTGTTGCTCTCGGTGCTGATGGGACCTTACCTTAGTCTTTTATTTTGTGTGCCCTATGCTATTTTGGGCGTGCAATTGGGCGCAATGTGGCGACGAGGCTTTGGTTGGATTCCGTCGATCGCCACTGGGACGCTACTTTCTACCCTTGGCTTTTTCTTCCGCATGGGAATTTTGTCGATTTTTCTAGGAGAAGATCTGTGGAGTTACTTGACTAATCGCATTACTGATTTTATTCAGTGGACTTTGACGCGACTCGTAGACTGGGGGCTTTTAGGGCTGGATGTTCTAGGACAAACCAACTTACCCACAGTTCAGCTAGTCACTGTTGGAATAATTTTCTGTAGCGATTTCATTTATCTATTTACGGTTCATCTAGTGGCGTGGCTACTGCTGGAACGCATTGGCAACCCTATCCCCGCTCCGCCTCAATGGGTGCAAGTGCTAATGGAAGAAGAATAATTTGTTTCTAAATGATCAAAATCTATAGCCAACAACAGCAGAGTCAGCAATGGCTAGAGCGGTTTCAGAAACAACTGCCTGTTTTTGCCTGCGTGCTGGGCTTTACCGAAACAGGTCTCATTCCGGGCATCTCAGCCGCAGGCACAACGCCTACCGATCGCCAATATACAGCGATCGCCGATGCCGAATTTCTTTACCAGGGCGCTCAACCCCATCCTCAGTATCCTCTGCCGCCTCTTCATGCAGGCGCTTCTCCTGTGCTGATTACGCGGGCGATCGTCACGGCACAAAACATTCCCGTTCACCTCTTCAATGCCGGACTGCTTCATGCGCCTTCTATTCCAACCATCGATTTACAAGGAATGCCCGCCCGCTGTCTGAGCCAAGGGAATGCCTTAGATCTCTCAATAGTTAATCATCTGTTAGCGCAAGGACTACTTTGGGGCGAAAAACTAGCTGCTCAAACTCCGCAGAGCTACGTGATTTTAGGAGAATGTGTGGTAGGTGGAACGACAACGGCTCTGGCAGTTTTAACTGGACTCGGCTACGATGCCTCAGGTAAAGTTAACAGCAGCCATCCCACCTGTAACCACTCACAAAAATGGCAGATTGTGCAACAAGGTCTGTCGGTCCAGCAACTTCAGAGCCACTCAGCCGAAACTCAGCACTGGCAAAAAGTTATAGCCGCAGTCGGTGATCCAATGCAAGTTGTAGTGGCAGGAATGGCGATCGCGGCTAGCCGAACTTGCGGGGTTCTCTTGGCAGGCGGTACGCAAATGCTAGCAGTCTATGCTTTGATTCAAGCCATCACTCATGCCCAAAGTTTGCCGTGGCAACCTGCGCAAATCATCATTGGCACGACTCGCTGGGTTGCAGAAGACCCTAGTGGAGACACAGTAGGGTTAGCAGAAATCTTGAAAGCGCCCCTCATTGCGACTCAGCTTAGCTTTGCACAATCTCAGTATGCAACGCTGCGGGCTTACGAGCAGGGCTTTGTAAAAGAGGGTATGGGCGCTGGCGGCTGCGCGATCGCAGCACACCTCTACCAAAATTGGGAGCAAAAGCAAATGCTTAATGCCATAGAAGCGATCGCAGAGGAACATGAACAATTCGCTTCATAAAACATTAACCATTTTCTAGACGAAACTCAGCTAACAGTCCAATTGCTACAGTCCAATTGCTAATGAGATTTAACCCTTTGAAGGCATTCGTCGAGACAGAAGCTGCTCTTCTAAAGCTGCAATTCGGTTGTAAGCGGCGGTTAGCTGTGCCGTTAAGCGCTGCACCTGAACCTCTGGAGATAAAAGGCGATCGCCACTCTGCTGCTCAGTTTCTGGAAACCGCACATCAACCAGCACATCCTTATGTTCCATCTGCTCATTCAACTTGCTGCGCTGTTGCGAATACCATCCTACACTCGCATCTAACTGGGGCACTTCGGCGCGCTCTTTTCCCTGCGATCTAAGTTCCGACAAAACTTCGGTCGTTTGATGGCTCAAATGTTCAATAATTTGGTGCATTGAGTCAACCTTAAGCGTCAAGATAGCGACTTGGTCTTTCAGTAAATCCATAGCAGACTCAATTTGTTCCATAGAGTAGTTCCCTACATCCTAGAGAAGCATTCCTCGTGGGGGCAGATATTCCTGAATCATTTAACCTTTAGTAACGCTTTTAAATAAGTCATTCATTGATTCTGAAGTGACAGTACTGCCCAAGTCCGCTCATGCCTCAAGGCAAGAATTGATAAACTTGAAAAGCTCTGCTGTCAAGCTTTCATGGTTGTTCAGATTCAACAAATTCCAGGTAGGATAAATATTTATTAAGGTAAAATCTGTATCCCTTGTCGCTAACAAAAGCCATAAATCTAAATTAAGTAAATAGTGAAAAAATATGCTGACTTTTCAAGACTTTTTCGTTGCTTGCGACGGGTTTTGGACGACCGAAAGAACCTATCACTCGGTGCTTGAAGATGCCATTGAACGGTCTTACACCGAGTTTCGAGCCGAGACTTTAAATCAAGCTCAAAAACAGAAAATGTTATCAGGAACAACGCCGACTGATCTAGCCTTTCCAGGAATCAAGATTGACACTGAACGAGGTATGCATGATCCCTCTGCCTGTCCTGGTTTCGCCATTGCTTTTGAAACTCGATCGGAAACGGGTGAAGAAGTTTCGATGAGTTTAACCGCCCTATTTGTGCCAGATGTCTACGTGACCGGTCAAACCACCGATGCTCCTATTCCCTTTCCCTTGGCGGCTCAGGTGCCTTTGCAAACGGATGGCGAGGTCATTCAAGGATATTATTTGCGGGACAAAGGTTACTCTGAGGGAGGAGCGATCGCCGGACGATTCACCTATCAACCGACTCGTCAAACCTTAGAAATGACCACGTATTACAATCGCTCGGTCGCGGTGGATCAAATGCGGTTTGTGAAGCCTGACCTGCGACTGCGCACTATTGTGACTTATGAACGTCCTCAAGACGGCTCAATGCCGACAGTCATTAATCTGATTGGGTTTGGGGTAGAACGGAAGCAAATTGCTTAAAATTATGCCCCCTCTCCTCTAAAACTTCTACTATTTTTGCCCATGCCCACTCGTCGCACTTTCCTCGCCGCCGCCACCTTGGCTATTAGCCAGCTTCTCCTTGCCTGTAGCCAACCCCGTAATGCCGCTCAAGTCCGGTTGCTCAAAGGTTCAGTCCCCGCCCAAATTCTAAAGGAGTTTCAGCGGCAAATAGAGCAAGCGGCAGATCTCAGTTTTTTACAAAACGAACAGCTTGCTGACTTATTCAGCCTACTAGAGACTTGGAAAAACCAGAAAATAGTTCCCAGCCCGGAACCATCGGGCTTTTCCCTGCCCTTCAAAAATCGCATCGTTCCTGTCGCAGACTTGGTAACCCTAGGCGATTTTTGGCTAACTCCAGCCATTCAGCAAGGGTTGATTCGTCCGCTTGACCTGGAGTTACAGTGGGAGTTGCTTGCCCCCGAATGGCAAACGCTGGTCAGGCGCGATCGCCAAGGACAACCTGATCCCCAAGGCGAAATTTGGGCTGCTCCTTACCGTTGGAGTACGCTCATGATTGCTTATCAGCCTGAGAAATTTGAGTCTCTGGGCTGGGTTCCTAAAGATTGGAGTGATCTTTGGCGACCTGAACTTAAAGGGCATCTTTCTTTGCCTGATAGTGCTCGAACAGTCATTGGCTTAGTGCTGAAGAAGTTGGGGCAATCGGCTCATCTACAAGACCTGGAGACGGTTCCCTCCTTGGGAGGCGAACTCCAAGCTCTCCATCAACAAGTTAAGTTTTATAGTTCTGATGCTTACCTACAGCCTCTGTCTTTGGGAGATACCTGGGTAGCTGTCGGTTGGTCAAACGAAATTTTGCCGACCATTAACCGCGATCGCTCCCTCGCTGCCCTTGTTCCTACGACTGGCACCCTTTTGACTGCCGACCTCTGGGTTCATCCCATGACTGCCCAGCCCAATCCCTCTCAAGCCGATCTTCTCCTCAAATGGATCAACTTTTGCTGGCAACCTGAAATTGCCACTCAGCTTTCGCTATTGAGTTCGGCGGCTTCACCCTTATTTAAAGGACAAAATATTGAGATCCCGATCGCGCTCCAGCGAAAGCCCCTGCTCTTGCCCCCTGCTGTCGTTCTTCAACGCAGCGAGTTTCTCCTACCCCTTACTCCTACCGCTAGCGAACAATATCGCCGTCAATGGCTCATAATGCGCCAGTAGTGCCTGCTCCCCGTACTGCTCCTACGCCAGAAGGGTCAAGAAAAATTCTACAGGCTGAAGTAGCCAAGGCTGAACTATCAGGTGCGGTAAAGGACACATTAGAGGTGATTTCTTGCGGATTGCTCGAAGAAATCGGTTCAGTCAAATCAAAATCACAAATATAGGCTCCTAACAGTTCTCCTTGGGCATTAAAAACTCGAGTGCTGTAGCCAAAGTCTTGGGCAACCCTTCCCATTTGATTGAGAAAAGCGTAGCGATCGAGATAGTTATAGCTTGTCCAAGCTTGTTGATTAACCAGTAAGTCAACCCGATTAGGCATATCGTCAGTTCCAGGCTTTGCAATCCAGTTAGTTAGCAACTTCCCCCCAAATTGTTGTTTAGCCCACCACAAGCTAGGCATTGTCAATCCAGTTTGCGAAATGGTATTTGCCGTTACCCAAGCAGGGTTGGCTGGAGCTACGCCTTGCTCCAAAAGGTTAACTTCAGAGGGCGTTAATGGCTGAGTTAAAAGCAATAGCGCTTGAGCATCAAGGGCGATCGCCGGATTGCATTCATTTAGCCCCAAACCTAGCCCAATAATCCCACCCAGCAACCCACTTAATAATTGGCTGTTCATCACCGACATGACTATACCTTGCATCTTATTTAAGATTACTGTGCATCAAGGGCAACTGGCTTCACCTTAAGATTGGAGACTTAGAAAATCGCACTCAACTTTATTCAGTCAGCTTGATATAGCGCTACGGCAACTTCGTCCTTATGGCTATAGTTAGCAAACTTACAGTTTAACTCTGACTGACTCGCTACAATCCATTAAGTCTAGCCAGTCAGTGAAGATCAAAATTTCTAGGTTGATCTTCCCCATAAAGTTTTTTGAAAGACTAAAGCTCGAGTAATCATCTCATAGAATGACAAGTTCAAAATGGCAAATCCAACAATGTCAGTAATTTCACATGGTCTGTAGTATAAGAGACTTGGCTCTTCTCAGTATATACCTGGTTAATAAAACGTTTTTTTATAAAGTTGAACTTGCGTAAGACCTGCCCTTCGTTCCATCCAGCTAAATATTGAGGATATCTATGTCTCAAAAAAACTGCGTTCTCAGTTAAACCACTGTACTTTTCTATAAAGGTAATGTAACATTCACTTTATTCGGATGAGCTCTAACCTGAAGCTAAGTAGGTTGAGTTAAAAAGTAATAAATGTCAATACTTAGTTGAATTTAATACGGCTTAATTCAACCTATGATTTCTTCTGAAAGATGTTACCCGTGATTGTTATTTACCTCTAGATCGTGAGCAGAGCAGAAGATTTTTTGTCTGCTGTGAGGATAGGAGAGACAGACACGACGGGCAGGTATGTGTTGTATTTTCACAAACCATAGCTTTTGGTTCCAGATCCATGGGGTTAGCTAGTTTCAAAACTTGAGAGACAAATATTCATTGTCATATACAGGGCGTGCATACCAGCAGAAAACCCTAGTCTAGGTTTAAAGCCAGTTGAATACGGCTTTCGATGCGATCGGGATATGAAGAATTTATAGGTACCTTGCTTCAGTTTTCTTTAGGTTGTTAGCTCTCTCCCTGGTTGTAATCCTTTAGATCAAGAGAAATACTATGAGCATCAACAAAGTCCGGGTGCATAGCTACCTAAAGCCGTCTTAGCAAAGTATGGGTCTTTAAAAACGTTTAAAGAGATGATGCTTTGCTTAATCTCATTGGGATTTATTAAAAGATTCACTGCTAAAGATATTTCCGAAAACTTTGTTCTCACGCCAAACACAATTATCCCTATGCCAAGACGCATTACTATCCAGCCTTGCCTTAGCCTTGACGAACTCGAAACCCGCTATCGTCAAGCAAAAGATCCGGTTGAACGGAGCCACTATCAAATTATCTGGCTGCTGGCTCAAGGTAGACCTAGCGAAGAAGTTGCATCCATTACCGGGTACAGCCGCAGTTGGATTTATGAACTCGTCTGGGGTTACAACAGGATTGGGCCCGATACATTAGGTGATAAACGTCACGAGCATCCGGGTGCTGAGCCACTACTTGACGAATCTCAGCAGGCTCTTCTGAGACAGGTTTTGCAATCACCTCCTATTGATGGAGGGCGATGGAATGGTGCCAAGGTTGCTGATTGGATGAGCCAGCAACTCGGTCGTACAGTTAGCCGTCAGCGGGGTTGGGAATACCTCAAGTCAATGCGATATCGCTGGCGCGATAATCGATCTGACAGTGAACCATCTGAGCAGGCAGAGTCCAAAAAGTGGAAGCGGAATGCAGTCACCCAAGAGAATGCTAGAACCTCTCGTCCTCGACGGGCGCGCTTAGGAAATGCTTAAGGACACGATCGCTTTCTTAATAAGTCCTAGAACTGACAGTAGGCGGGGTAAAACTAAGTTTTACCCCGCCTACTTTTCGATTAGTAAACAAAACCCAACAAAAAGTGAGGAATTGCTCAACACTGCTTTACAAAAGTCAATAAAGGCTCTAATATAAGTTCAGACGAGTTAATCGCTCGTTGATAATTAATTTATAGACAAGCAATCATTACCATGACAACAACCTTACAACAACGCGAAAGTGCATCCCTGTGGGATCGCTTTTGTAGCTGGGTCACCTCCACCGACAACCGCCTCTACGTAGGCTGGTTCGGCGTTTTGATGATTC